>CACXEB010000402.1 GCA_902766515.1 uncultured Eubacteriales bacterium | reverse complement strand
GTCCGCTCCACCCGCCGCAAGCTGCCGATGGGCGTCTGCCAGATCGGCAAGTCCTTCCGCAACGAGATCACGCCCGGCAACTTCATTTTCCGGATCCGCGAGTTCGAGCAGATGGAGCTGGAGTTCTTCTGCAAGCCCGGCGAGGACCTCGAATGGTTCCAGTACTGGCGCGGCTTCTGCCGCGACTGGCTGCTCAGCCTCGGCATCCGGGAGGAAAGCCTGCGCCTGCGCGACCACAACCCCGAGGAGCTTGCATTTTACTCCAAGGCGACCACGGATTTTGAATTCCTCTTCCCCTTCGGCTGGGGCGAGCTGTGGGGCGTCGCCGACCGGACGGACTACGACCTGGGCCGCCACCAGGAAGTCAGCGGGCAGAACATGGAGTACATTGATCCCACGACGGGCGAACGCTTCCTGCCCTATGTCATCGAGCCGTCGCTGGGCGCGGACCGGATGGCGCTGGCCTTCCTCTGCAACGCTTACGAGGAGCAGGACCTGGGCGACAACGACAGCCGCGTCGTGCTGCACCTGCATCCGGCGCTGGCGCCGTACAAGGCCGCTGTCCTGCCCCTGCAGAAGAACAAGCTGGGCGCCCGCGCCCAGGCGATCCATGAGGAGCTGAGCAAATCGTTCATGGTGGACTATGACGATTCCGGCTCCATCGGCAAGCGGTACCGCCGCCAGGACGAAATCGGCACGCCCTTCTGCGTGACGGTGGACTTCGAGACGGAGGAGAACGGCACCGTGACCGTCCGCGACCGCGACAGCATGGAGCAGATCAGGATTCCGGCGGACGGGCTGAAGGCCTATATCGAAGAAAAACTGAAGTTCTGATCAGGTAAGGGATCAACGTATGCCGATTAAGATACCGGACCACCTGCCGGCCGTAGACGCCCTGCGCCGGGAAAACATCTTCGTGATGCCGCAGGGGCGCGCGTCCAGCCAGGACATCCGCCCGCTGCACATCCTGCTGGTCAACCTGATGCCCAAGAAGATCCAGACGGAGATCCAGTTTTCCCGCCTGCTGGGCAACACGGCGCTGCAGATCGAGCTGGACCTGGCCGCACCGGCCAGCCACCAGTCCGTCAATACCCCGAGCGAGCACCTGCAGGCCTTCTACCAGCCGTTCGAGGCGGTGATGAAGCGGAATTACGACGGCTGCATCATCACCGGCGCGCCGGTGGAACACCTGCCGTTCGAGGAAGTGGATTACTGGCCGGAGCTCTGTGAGCTGATGGACTGGACGAAGCAGCACGCGCATTCCACGTTCCACATCTGCTGGGCGGCGCAGGCAGGGCTGTACCATCATTACGGCATCGAAAAGCACAGCCTGCCGGGCAAGCTGTTCGGCGTCTATCCCCACCGGGTGGAATACCGCAACAGCATCCTGTTCCGTGGGTTTGACGACGAGTTCTATGTGCCGCATTCCCGGCACACGACGATCCGGCGGGAGGATGTGGAGGCGGCGGACGGCCTGCAGATCCTGGCTTCCTCCCCACAGGCGGGCGTGTATACCGTGTACGCCAAGAAGCACAAGCAATTGTTCATCACGGGGCACTCGGAATACGACGCGGACACGCTGGACCAGGAATACCGCCGGGATCTGGAGGCCGGGAAGCCCATCACCGTGCCGGAAAACTACTATCCCGGCGACAACCCCGGACAGCCGCCCATGGTGCGCTGGCGCGCCCACGCCAACCTGCTGTTCTGCAACTGGCTGAACTACTTTGTATACCAGACCACGCCGTACGACCTGGCCATGATCCCCGAAGGAGTCAGCACGGAATGATCAACGAGCAACCCGATCAATCAAACAGGGGCAGCCGCGATTCGTTCGCCGCTGCCCCTGGTCATTATGATGAAATCAGTCGTTTTCCGGATGCAGGACCGTCCCCATCGGATCGCCGTTCAGCACCTTCAGGATGTTCTCCGGCTCCGAAAGGCCGAAGACCCGGACCTGGGGGACCCGCTGCTCCGCGCACAGGGCAAAGGCGGCGGTATCCATGACCTGGAGCTTCCTGCGGCCGGCTTCCTCGTAGCTGATGTCCCTGATCAGCGTGGCGCCGGGATCCTTGCGGGGATCGGCGGTGTAGACGCCGTCGATGTTCTTGGCCAGCAGGATGATGTCTGCCTTCGTCTCCACGGCCCGCAGCACGACGGCTGTGTCCGTCGTAAAGAAGGGATTGCCGGACCCGCCGGCGAAAAAGACGATTTCGCCCGCCTGCATGGCCTCGATCGCCTTGCCGGCGTGGAAGACGTCCGCGACGCGCGGCATCTCGATCGCGCTCATCACGCGGGAACGGACGCCCTGCCGGCGTACGGCCTCCGCCATCATCAGGCAGTTGATGACCGTGCCGAGCATGCCCATCTGGTCCGCCGTCACCGCGTCCATTTCCCGGCCCTGCCGGCCGCGCCAGATGTTGCCCGCGCCGATGACGACGCCGACCTCAAAGCCGGCACGTGAAACATCCGCGAGCACTTTGGCCGCGCGCTCCGTCTGGTTGAAATCAAATACCTGTCCGCCGCCGCCGAGCGCTTCGCCGCTCAGCTTGACGATGACCCGTTTGGTGCTGCTCATGGTTCTGCCTCCTGTTTTTCCGGGCAGGGCGGCCTGTGCCTGTTCTCGCGGCCCTGCGCTGTCCTTCGCTGGTACGGCTCCCATTATAGCAACTGCGGCGGGGAGCGTCAATCCGATTTTTCTCTTGACAACAGGGCGGAATCTGTTATAATAGCCGCTGTCAAGTATTTTTACTCGACACCAGTGGGAGGATCGCAGCTCAGGTATGACGGGACCGGTGGAAAAGCATGTGGAAGGCGCGCGGCTGCTGATGTGCTATGGCGCGCTGCTGACCCCGGCGCAGCGGGCGCTGATGGACCTGTACTATGACGAGGACCTGAGCCTGCATGAGATCGCGGAACAGCAGGGCATCAGCCGCCAGGGAGTCCATGACATCCTGACGCGGTCGCTCAGAAAGCTGGAGGGCTACGAGGCCCGGTTGGGGCTGATCCAGCGGGGGAGCGAGCGCCTGGAAGCGCTGGCCCGCTGCCTGGAACTGGCGAAAAGGCTGCCGGACGGACAGGACGCGGAGGCGCTCAGGGCCGCGCTTGACCGGCTGATACAGGAGGAGGAACAGTCGTAATGGCTTTTGAAGGCCTTTCTGAAAAACTCCAGAACGCGTTCAGGAAGCTTTCCGGCAAGGGAAAGCTGAACGAGCAGAACATCAAGGACGCGATGCGCGAAGTGCGCATGGCCCTGCTGGAAGCGGACGTCAACTATACCGTCGTCAAGGATTTCACCAAGCGGGTCAGCGAGCGCTGCATCGGCACCGAGGTTCTGTCCACGCTGAACGCCGGCCAGCAGGTCATCAAGATCGTCAATGAGGAACTGACCCAGCTGATGGGCGGCTCGGTCGCCAAGCTGACCTGGTCGCCCAGCGTGCCGACCATTTACATGCTGTGCGGCCTGCAGGGCGCCGGTAAGACGACCATGGCCGGCAAGCTGGCCAAGTACCTGACCAAGCAGGGCAAGAAGCCGCTGCTGGCAGCCTGCGACATCTACCGCCCCGCCGCCATCAAACAGCTGCAGATCGACACCGCGCTGATGGAAGAGCTTCGCCGCATCAAAGCGGAGATCAAGCCACAGGAAATCCTGTTTGTGGTGGACGCCATGACCGGTCAGGAAGCCGTG
>CACXEB010000401.1 GCA_902766515.1 uncultured Eubacteriales bacterium | reverse complement strand
TCGGGCAGGGCGCCGGTGGCGTTGACCTTGCCGGTCAGCACGTTGGCGATGCCGGTCAGCTGGTAGTCGTTGATGACGCCGATGTAGGCGATGCCGTCCACTTCGTGGCTGCCGCCCTTCGCGATCTCCTTGAGCACCATGTTGTTGCCGGAGTTGATCAGCACCAGCACCTGGCCGCAGGTTTCCTTCGCCAGGTCAACGATGGCCAGTTCGTCATCGGACAGGGCCAGCGGATCCTTGCCGGTGGCTTCGCCCGCGTAGTTGAGCGCAGAGCCGGGCGCGTAGGTGTTGCCTTCGCCCGCGCCGCGCGCAAAGGTGACGATGGCGACGGCGTTCTCTTTGTCGATGCCGTTCTTCCAGTCGGCCGGAGCGCCCTTTTCCTCAAACATCGTCGGGGGCACTTCCACAACCCTGTATTCGGCCATGTCGCCCGGAGCCGCCACGTAGATGTTGTCATACGCCACGGTCTCCTGCATTTCGCCGGTCCAGCGGTTGGGCACCAGTTCCGTGTGCTTGTTGAGGATGCCGTTCATGTAGAAATCGACAACCGTCTGGTTGATCTTCAGGCCGGCGGCCGTCAGCGCTTCCACCAGGTTATTGACCGCGTCCGCGTTGCCACCGCGCATGTCGCCGCTGGTGTAGGGATAGGGCGCGTAGGAAGCCAGGCCGAAGAGCACGACCTGCTTGTCCGCGTTCAGCGGGAGCACGCCGTTGTCATTCTTCATGACGACGGTTCCCTCTTCGCCCTCGCGGATGGCCAGCGCCTTGGCGGCTGCCGCCATGTCCTCGATGGTCTTGTAGTCCTTCTTGAAACGGGCGGCGCTTTCGTCCGCGATCGTTTCATAGCTGCTGGTTCCCAGCACGCTGTCCAGTGCGGAGCGGTAGGACTCCACAACGCCGGTACCGACGTTCGCCAGTACCAGCAGGCAGGCCATCAGCGCGGCCATACCCCGGAAGAAACCGGAAAGTTTACCCATGTGTACATACTTCCTTTCCTAATGGATTATTTGATTCACCCGCCCAGCGCGGGGGAATGACGGTCAGAAGAAGGTCAGGACAGCTCAAAGGAGATAAAGTCGAACGTGCCGCCCTTGCCTTCGACGCTGAAATAGAGTGCCTCCCGGCTGCCCAGGCCCTTGGGCAGCGCGCCCGTGAAGGTTTTTTCCTGGAGCGCCGTCTCCACCGGGATGCGGCAGACGGGCTGGCCGTGTTCTTCCGTGCGTACGGTAACGGTACAGCCGTTTCCATATCCCTGCAGGCGCACGGTGACAGCGGCCGTTTCGCTCAGGTCGAAATACTTGAATCCGACCGTACAGCCGGTGCAGAAGTTGGAGACGTACTGGTCATCCCCCGCTTCCCGGTCACCGCCCCGCTGGGTCAGGAAGGGATCCGCTCCCCTGGGATACTTGATCATGGAAAGAAAACGCGTGCCGTTGCGGCCGTATACGTTGCAGGCGATATATGCCGGATAAACGCCTTTGCCCCGCAGCGGGCCGCCGTTCAGGCCGCAGGAGGTCATTTCCGCCTGGTAAAAGCGGCCGTCCTCGAACCGGATCCGCTCCGCGCAGGCCTGGCGGGAGGACTGCTTCCGGTTGGAATGGCGGTGATAGAACACATAGTACTGACCGCCGATTTCGATGAGGCTGCCGTGGGTGTTGCCGGTGCACATCCGCGCGTGCTTCACGTCGGGCACGCCGGGCAGGCCGATATCGCCGCAGCTGACCAGTATGCCGCCGTACTCAAACCCGCCGTCCGGCCGGTCACTGACCGCCCAGCACAGGTTATGGCTGTTGAGCGAGCTGTAGATGAAATAGTACCTGCCGTTGAACTTGCGCATGGAACTGGCTTCGCCGAAAGGCTGCTGCTCATAGGGCGTGCCCTTGGCTTCCTCGCCGGTCAGCACGCCGATGTAGCGCAGCTCGTCCCCGGAGATCACGGTCAGCATATCGCGGGGATCAAGCTCAAAGAACATCGGGCCATGCCTGGTGGGTGTGGATCCATCCAGCAGGATGGGATTGCCGCCGAAAGCGAAGCCGGTGTACAGGTAGAGCCGCCCATCCTCATCCATCAGGCAGCCCGGATCAAACTGGAAAGGCTCGCCGCGCTTGCCGATCGGCGTGCCGTCCTGGTACCTGACATAGCCGTAGAACTCGTATTTGCCCGCGGGCTCGTCGCAGACCGCGACGGAGATCATCTTGGTGCCGCCCATGAAATAATACAGGTAATACCTGCCGTCCGGCCCCACCACCATGTCCGGCGCGGCCAGGCCGTTGGTCAGGCGGATCCGGGGAGCGGCGGGGTCCTGCTCCCGGCGATAGATGCAGCCGTGATACGTCCAGCTGCCCAGGTCATCCACGGGTGCGGACCAGCAGACATAATCGCCCAGGCAGAAGTTGAGCCCATTGAACAGGTCGTGGGAGCCGTAGATGTACACGCGGCCGTTGACGATATGCGGCTCCGCGTCCGGTACGTATTCCCAACTGGGGAGATAGGGATTCAGTGCCTGTCTGTTGCTCATGGGAATCTCCTCCTTTGCTGATCAGTTAGGTGATGAAAGCAGATACCGGCTGATGATGTAGGCGGGTGTGCAGCTCCAGGCGTGGCAGTAGCTGTTGACGATGCGGCCGCCGTACGGGGAGCCGTCCGGATCCGACGGATCCCAGCTTTCCCAGAAGGTGTCGGAACCGTTTTGCAGCATGCCGCCCCAGTATTCGCGCAGGTGCCTTTCCGCGGGATCCTTCAGGCCCGCCGCCAGCAGGGCCATCACATAATAGTGGTGCATGTAGGGGGTGATCATCCGCGGGCCGTCCGGGAGGGACATCGCCCGTTCCAGCGCCGCGGAAGCCCGCTCACGCGGCATGACGCCGGCCAGGATCATAAACACCTGGGAATGCACGGATACCTGGCCGCCTGACAGGAAGCATCCCTGTGCTTCCGACCAGAGCAGGCGCATAGCCGTCTGCCGCAGCGCCTCCGCCTGATCCCGAAAGGACTGCGCGCGCGCCGCATCGCCGGCCCGGGCGCAGAGGGAGGCCGCCGCATCCAGCGCCTGGATGAGCACGCCGTGCAGGGCCGTCCGCCGGTCCAGGCCGTCGCTCCAGTCAATGAAAGCGCTTTCCGCCGCTTCT
>CACXEB010000400.1 GCA_902766515.1 uncultured Eubacteriales bacterium | reverse complement strand
TCCGCCCGGTGCGCGCGCTTGCGGCGCCTTTTGCCGCGGCGCGGGGGCTCCTGGAAGGTCACCTGGGTCGAGCTGGTCCGGCTCTTGACCACGTTGACCACCAGGGCGATGCCGATGATGTTGGTCATGAAATTGCTGCCGCCGTAGCTGATGAACGGCAGCGGAATGCCCGTGATCGGCAGGATGCCAATGCACATGGCGATATTCTCAAAAAAGTGCAGGAACAGCATCGCCATCACGCCGACGATGACCAGCTGGCCGAACCTGTCCTGCGTAAACCGGGCCAGGTACAGCATGCGGATCAGCAGGTAGAGGTACAGCACAATCACGATGCAGCAGCCCACAAAGCCGAAGGCTTCGCCGAGGCTGGAGAAGATAAAGTCGGTATGGTCCTCCGGCACGAAGTCCAGCTGGCTGACCGAGCCCACCACAAAGCTGCCGATGCCGGAGGCCTGGCCTGAGCCGATCGCCATCTGCGAATACAGGATCTGGTAACCGGCGGAGTTGTAGTACTTCTGCGGATCCAGGAAGGACAGGATGCGCAGGACACGGTAGTCCGTGGACTGGGACAGCAGCGCGTAGCCGAAGAAGACGCCGACCACCATCAGCACCAGGCAGGTCAGCCCCAGGAAGATGCGGATGTCCGCGCCGGAAAAGAAGATCATGCACATGAACATGAAGCCCATGACGATAACGGTGCCCGTTTCGCCCTGGGCCAGCGTCACGACCGCCGGAATGCCGAAGATGAATCCGATCCGGAAGAACTCCTTGATGGAGCCCATCGGCTTTTCGCTGGCGGCAAGCTCACGCGCAAGCATCAGCAGGATGGACAGCTTGGCGAACTCGCAGGGCTGCAGCGTACGGCCCCAGCCCATCTTCAGCCACGCGTTGATGCCGGAGACGGCGGTGGCGGCTGCCAGCGTCACCAGCAGCAGCGCAAGCACCGCCAGGTAAAACAGCCGTGCCCTCGCCTTATAGAAATCGATCGGGATCGCGATGACCACCACGACCACCACCAGCGACGCCAGCGTGAAGATGGACTGCCAGGAGGCCGAGTTGGAGTTGACGATATAGTTCAGCAGGGACAGGTTGGTGCCCTTGTCCGGGTCAAAGGTCGCGATCGCGATATTGATAATGCCGAAGACCGCCAGCACGTAACTGACCAGCAGCAGCTGCCATTCCAGGTGAGCCCGCGTCCTGCGGTGAGCAATCGTATAATCCATATTCCAATTCCTTATTTCGCGTGGTAGAAGCGCGGCAGCGGCACATTCTCCCCCGTCATCCGCCGGGCGATCCGTTTGAGCGCCTTCCGGACCGCGCCGCTGTCGCATTCGAGCGCCGTCTTGTGCATCAGGATCCCGCGGTACACGTCATAGCTTTCCGGGATGCCGCCCAGCAGCGGAAGGTCCAGGGCCGCCGCAATGGCGCCGGGCCGCTTTTCCTCCCTGCAGGCGATCAGGAAACGGTCGATCCGGTTCAGGATCAGGCTGGCGCGCAGGTCGCGCCGCTTGAACAGCAGGTCTGCCACCCGTTCGGCCGCGCGCAGGCTCGCGTCATCCGGCGTCGCCACGATAACGGCCTCATCCGCGGCGTTCCAGAGGTTTTTGAGCCCCCGGCCGATGCCCGCCGGGCAGTCCGCGAACACATAATCGTAGGTTTCCCGCGCCTCCGCGAGCAGGTCCGCCATGGCGCTCTTGGAGATATCGCCCGGGCCTACCATCTGCGGCGCGGACAGCAGGTGCAGGCCACTGACCGCCGGATGCGCGGTCACCGCCTCGGCAAGGCGGCAGCGCTTTTCAAGGATATCGCCCGCGTCATACACGACCAGGTCTTCCATGCCCATCAGCAGGTCGCAGCACCGCAGGCCCACGTCGCCGTCCACCAGCAGCACCCGCCGTCCCATGCCGGCCAGCGCCAACGCCAGGGAGGTGGAGACGGTGGTCTTCCCGGTGCCGCCCTTGCCGGATACGATCAAATATACCTGTCCCATCCCGATCTCTCCCTTCCGCCTCAGGGCGTCAGTTCGTTGCCGGTCGTCAGGGATACATCGGAGATGACCTTGTTATTCTCATTCATCCACCACTCGATCCATTCACGGGCCGCGATAGCGGAATAACCGCCGGAATAGCCGTTCGGGATATAGGAGACCAGCGCCAGCTGCGGATTGTCAAAGGGAGTCAGGCAGACGAACCAGGCGTTGTTTTCGATATCGATCTTGATCTTGCCGACTGTGATCTGCGAAGTGCCCGTTTTCGCCCAGATATCGTTCCTGTACTTCCAGCCATCGAAGAATTTCCGCGCGGTACCGGTCTCGTCGACCACGCCTTTCATCCCCTGCTTGATAAAGGGCAGGTACTCTTCCACGCCCTCCAGCTTGTTGAACAGCTTCGGCTGCTGCTGCGAGAGGATCTCGCCCTCCGGCGAGGTGATCGAATCGACCAGGGACAGGTTCCAGACGTTGCCTTCCACCAGCGCCGCCGCGTAACGGACCTCCGCTACCGGCGTCACCAGCGTGATGGACTGGCCGATCGCCATCTGGATCTCCAGGCTGCCGCCCCATTTGATCGTGTTGAGGTAATTCCACAGGTCGGTCATCAGCGCCGCCATGTACACCATGTTCCGCGTCATGCTGAGCTCGTTCTGGAAGATTTTCTGCGCCTGGAGCACCCACTCGCCGGAAGGCGTGTTGATAGCCATGTCCATCAGTTGCTTGATGCAGCGGTTCAGGCGCTCGTCATCATAGGTGATGCCGTAGCTCGCGGCAAAGTTGCGGATATGGGTCTTGATCGCGTTGGCGACGATGATCGGCGTATCCGTCACCTGCTCCGCCAGGGTCGCAGACGGATCGTACAGGTTGGTCTGGTTGCCGACGATGCTGCGCAGCTCGCCGTTGAGCTCCACGCCCGTCTTGTTGGTCAGGCCCATCTGCGCGGCGTACTTGTACAGCCGGTCCGAGCCGTCGTCGCCGTACAGGTAGGACCCCAGCGTGTAGAAGAAGAAATTGCAGGAGTTGGTCAGCCCTTCCACGATCGTCTGGTCGTGGTGCTTTTCGGGGTGGTTGGTCCAGCAGGTCGGCGCTTCAGCGGCGTTGCGCGTGTATTTCATGAACTTGCCGCCGTCGTCGATGGTGGTAAAGGGCGTGATCACCTGGTTGGTCAGGGCCGCCAGGCCGGTGACCATCTTGAAGGTCGATCCGGGCTCCGCGCGGGTCTGGATCGCGTAGTTCATCAGCAGGCCGCGCTCATCAGCCACGATGGCCCGCGCCTCCTCGCCGCCGGCCACCATCGCGTTCAGGTCGTAGGTCGGGTACTGCGCCATGGCGAGCACCTGGCCGTTCTTCACGTCCATGACGATCAGCACGCCCTTTTCCGCCAGGCGCACCGGGTCCTCTTCCCAGTCGCGGATATTGATCTTTTCCTTGTTGGTTTCCAGCCAGTCGCCGTCCTGCATCTTCTTTTCCTGTTCGTCACGGATGTATTCGACGTTTTCCTGGATGGCGCGCTCCGCGCGCTGCTGGTAGGAGGCGATCAGGGTCAGCTTGACGTTGTTGCCGTTCTTCGGCTCGTCGTAGCTGATCTGCCGGGTCAGCTTGCCGTTGCTGTCGCGC
>CACXEB010000399.1 GCA_902766515.1 uncultured Eubacteriales bacterium | reverse complement strand
TTTCAAAAAAGGCGTTACCATCGAATGGGACGGCGGCGTATGGAACATCGTTGATTTCCAGCACGTGAAGCCCGGAAAAGGCGCGGCGTTTGTTCGAACGAAGATCAAGAACGTCATGACCGGCGCCGTGGTGGAGCGTACCTTCAACCCCACCGACAAGATGCCCCGCGCAATCATCGATACCAAGGAAATGCAGTACCTGTACAACGACGGCGATCTGTATTACTTCATGGATCCCGAGACCTATGAGCAGGAACCCCTTGGCAAGGACGCCGTCGAGGATGCCGTCAAGTACGTGAAGGAAAATATGAGCGTGACCATCCGCTACTTCAAGGGCAAGGCTTTCTCCGTCGAAGCGCCGAACTTCGTGGACCTAGAAGTCACCCAGACCGAGCCTGGCTTCAAGGGCGATACCGCTTCCAACACCTATAAGCCGGCGACCGTCGAAACCGGCTATGAGCTGATGGTGCCGCTGTTCATCAACATCGGCGACGTGATCAAGATCGATACCCGCAGCGGCGAATACCTGAGCCGTTCCTGATGAAAGGACACAAAATGAGTGAATTGACAGACCGCGTCGCGTTTTTACGCGGACTTGCGGAAGGCCTGCAGCTGGATGAATCAAAGCAGGAGACCAAGCTCATCCTGAAGATGCTGGATGTGCTGGATGAACTGGCCAAGGACAACGACGATCTTCACAAAGCGCTGGATGAACTCAACGAGTACATGGAAAGCATCGACGAAGACCTGTCCGATATGGAAGAGGACATTTACGGCGATGTCAGCGACGAGGACGAAGAAGACGAGGACGACGACGGAGACGAAGAGGATGAGGATGACCGGACCGTCGAATATGCCTGCCCGTATTGCGGCGAAGTCATGGTCTTTGACGTCGAGCGGTTTGACTTTGATGAGGATTATCTCTGCCCGAACTGCCATAAGCCGCTGTTCCCGGAAGATTCCGAGGACGATGAAGAAAACAGCGACGACGAAGAGTAAATCTTCCGGCCGGACAGCGCTCACGCGCTGTCCGCTTTTGTTATTCTTTTTTGGAGTGAATGAGTGAACATGTTTACGGACATGCACAACCATTTCGTGTATGGCGTGGATGACGGATGCGCCGATCCGGGGACGATGCTGAACCTGCTTCACGCGCTGGAAGCCGACCAGGTTTCCGAGATCATCTCGACGGCCCACATCACGCCCGGCCAGGCGCATTTTCCGATGGATGTGTACCGGGCGCATTTCGCGGAAGCGCAGGAGATGATCCGGCAGGAGAACCTTCACCTGACGATCTATCCGGGCAATGAGATCCTGTATACGGATATGACGCCGCGCTATCTGCGGGAAGGGAAAGCGCTGACCCTGGCGGACAGCGAATACGCGCTGATCGAATTTATGCCGGGCGAAAAATACGAGCGGCTTTGTGAAGCCGCTCAGAAGGTCCGGAACGCCGGGTATGATGTGATTTTTGCGCATATCGAGCGCTACGCCTGCCTGTCGGACGTACGGCGTGTGATCGATCTGAAGGACCGCTACGGCGTGCTGATGCAGGTCAACTGCAGCCTGTTTGCCCATAAGCAGAGCTTCCTGCGCAAGCGCTGGATCAAGGCGCTGATGAAGGATGAGCTCGTCGACATGGTGTCGACGGACACGCATGATATGCCCGGGCGGGAGCCGGCCATGGCCCCCTGCTTCGATGCCCTGAAACGCGATTACGGCGAGGAGACGGCGCTGTACCTCACCCGCGACCATGCGCGGGAGTTGCTGCTCAGCGCTCCTGAAGCTGACGGGTCAGGTCGTTGAGCACGGTTTCCATCGTGGGGTTCTGCACCCTTTCTTCGATGATCCGCTCACAGCCGTGCTGGACGGTGGAATGATCCCTGTGGAACGCCTCCCCGATCTGCGGGAAGGTGATGGAACCGACTTCCCTGCACAGGTACATGGCGATCTGCCTGGGTACAGTGATTTCCCGGTTGCGGCGCGGTCCCTTGATGTCCTCTGCGCTCAGGCTGTAATACTGCGCGACGGCTTCGATCACGTCATCGCAGGTCAGCTGGCGCGGCACGGTGCGCTGGAATACTTCGCGCAGGGCGTCTTCCGCCAGGGCGCGGTCGACCGGGCGGCCGGTGAGGGATGAATAGGCCCCCAGCCGCTTCAGGCAGCCTTCCAGTTCCCGGATGTTCGAATCGACGCGGGAGGCGATCAGTTCCAGCACCTCAGGCGCGATATTCAGCATCTCGTCGGCGCTCTTTTTTTGCAGGATGGCGACGCGTGTTTCAAAATCGGGCTTCCCGACATCCGCGATCAGGCCGCCGCTGAACCGTGACGTAAGCCGGTCGGTCAGCTTGGGGATATCGCGCGGCGGGCGGTCCGAGGTGATCACGATCTGCTTTCCTGCGTCATGCAGCGCGTTGAACGTGTTGTGAAACTCCTCCTGTGTGCTCTCCTTCCGGGCCAGGAACTGGATATCGTCGATCAGCAGGAGGTCGCACTTGCGGTACCGTTCGCGGAACTCAGGCGTGCGCTTTTGCTGGATGGCCTCAATCAGTTCGTTGGTAAAAGCTTCGGTAGTGACATACCGCACGATCGTTTCGGGCGCCCTGTTCAGCACAAAGTGGCCGATCGCGTGCATCAGGTGCGTCTTCCCCAGGCCGACGCCGCCGTACAGGAACAGCGGGTTATACGCGTCAGCGGGCGCTTCGGCGACCGCCAGGCAGGCCGCGTGGGCAAACCGGTTGGCACTGCCGACGACGAAGGTATCAAAGGTGTAGGCAGGATTCAGTTCGCTGCTGAGGGACTCCGTTCCGCTGTTCTTCACGGTGTCCAGAGCCGCGGCATGATCCCCTTTCCGCAGCAGTTCGATCCGGATGGGCTCACGCGCCGCCTGGGACAGCGCGTTGTTGATCAGCTGTTTCCAGTTGCGCTCGACAAAAGTGAACACCAGTTCGGTGTTCGCTTCGGCGTACAGTACGCCCGCCTGCAGCCCGACGGGGCTCAGACCGTCCGCAATCCAGGTGTTATATGATACCTGTGGCATCTGCGGCTGGATCAGCTGGCACGCGTTCCGCCACAATTCCTGATAATCCAACAACCTTCACTCCCTCAATGCGCCCGGAGCTCGTCCGCTCGACAGGCTTTAACATCTTACCAAACCGGACCTGAAAAAGCAAGCGGGAAATTTCTTCCGCGCAACAAAGATCAAATGCGGGCAAAAACGTACAGAAACAAACAGAAAGGAAGAACGTCATGCAGCACAAAAATCCGATTACGGCTCAGCAGCCTGTTTCCAAACGGTTTATTACCATGGGCGAAATCATGCTGCGGTTGACACCGCCGAACTATGACAAAATCCGGATGGCAAACATGTTTGAAGCCAGTTACGGCGGCAGTGAGGCGAACATCGCCCTGGCGCTGGCCAACCTCCAGGTGGACAGTACGTTTTTCTCCGTCGTTCCGAACAACTCCCTGGGCAAAAGCGCGATCCGCTGGCTCAGGTCGAATGATGTGCACTGTACGCCCGTCATCCTGACGACCCCGCAGGAAACCCCGACCCACCGCCTCGGGACCTACTATCTTGAGACCGGTTATGGGATCCGTCCGAGCAAGGTGATCTACGACCGCAAGCACTCCGCCATCTCCGAATACCACTTTGATGACTATGATTTCAGCGCGCTGCTCAAGGAGTTTGACTGGCTCCATCTGAGCGGGATCACGCCGGCGCTGAGCCCTTCCTGCGCGGACGCGGTCCTGAGGATGCTGGAATGCGCCAAGTCGCTCGGACTGACGGTCAGCTTTGACGGCAACTTCCGTTCCGCCCTGTGGACCTGGGAGGAAGCCCGTGATTTCTGCACCAGGTGCCTGCCGTATGTCGATATCCTGCTGGGGATCGAGCCTTACCACCTGTACCGGAACGATGACGATCCATCCCAGGGCGACTACAAGGACGGCGTTCCCCTGCAGCCGACCTATGAACAGCAGGATGAAATCTTCCAGCGGTTTGTGGAGAAGTATCCCAATATCCGCTGCATCGCCCGCCATGTGCGCTACGCGCACTCCGGCTCGGAAAACAGCCTGAAGGCGTTCATGTGGTACGATAACCATACCTTTGAGAGCCGGCTGTTCACGTTCAACATCCTGGACCGGGTCGGGGGCGGCGACGCGTTTGCCAGCGGTTTGATCTACGCTATGCTGCACGATGAGAAGCCCATGGATATGATCAATTTCGCCGTCGCCTCAAGCGTCATCAAGCACACGATCCACGGTGACGCGAACATCATCGACGACGTGCAGGCGATCAAAAACCTGATGAACATGAGCTACGATATCAAGCGCTGAGCGTTCCCGCGTCCTTATTCCGGATCCTGTAGACCCGCATCGCGTTTTCGGCGGTGATTTCAGCCATGGCGTCGGCGTCCATGTGGTGCAGCTCGGCTGCTTTCATGCACACGTAACGCACATTGGCCGGGTTGTTCCGCTTGCCGCGGACAGGCTCGGGCGCCAAATAAGGGCTGTCCGTCTCGATCAGCAGCCGGTCCAGCGGCACGGCCTGGCAGGCCTCACGCAGGTGCACCGCGTTCCTGAACGTCAGCGGGCCGGCAAACGAGATATAGAATCCCATTCTCAGGTATTCCCGCGCTGTCTCCGCGCTGCCGGAAAAGCAGTGGATGATGCCGTCCGGCAGCTGCCGGCGGGCGCGGAAGATGTCCAGCATATCGCCGTGCGCATCCCGGATGTGGAACACACAGGGCATATTGAGCGCTGCCGCGAGGTCGAGCTGTTCATTCAGTACGCGCTTCTGGACGTCCCTCGGACTCAGGTCATAATAGTAATCCAGGCCGATTTCCCCAAGGGCGACGTAATCCCCGGACCTGCACATGGCGGCCAGCTGATCGATATAATCCGCAGGCGCATCCTTCGCCTCATGGGGATGGACACCGCAGGTCGCGTATACGCCCGGATGGGATGCGGCAAACCGCCTGCAGCTTTCAGATGTTTTCAGGTCGCTTGCGACACAGGTCAGCCAGGCGACACCCGATTGGCGCAGCGCATGAAAGACTTCCTCCCTGTCCTCGTCGAAGCGTTCGTCGTCCATATGGCAATGACTGTCAAAAAGCTTCATCCTCTCCTCCTCATTATGCAAACAGCCCGGAAAGCTCCGGGCTGTCGTTGTGTACGGATGACTGTCAGTAGTACAGCGATACGATGACGCCGCCCATGTTGTCCATGGATGCTTCGGCATCCGCGCCGTTGGGTACACGGATCGTCGCGCTGCCGCCGTTATACTGGATGCGATACAGCTCGTATTTGAGTTCTCCGTCCTTGTACACGGCGATGTGCGGATGCTGGATCATGTATTCGATGAACTCTTCGAGGCAGAAGTCTTTCTGATGCATTACGGCGGCGGGTGCGATGCCCACATACCGGAAAACCATCATCGTTTTTGACTCGCCCGTCTTCCAGGATTTATCCGTGGTGCCGGCCGTCGGATAGCCGCTGACGGGGAAACGGAAGATCCAGCCGTATTCCCAGGAATGGTTGTACATCCAGGCAAAGTGTTCCGTTTCGCTGAAACTGACCTTGTTGAACTCGGAATCCCCGCTCTTATGGCGCTGGATACGGATGGCCAGGCCGGTCTGGAATTCGCTGGTGCCCGGCGCGTTCACGGTTTCCTTGGCTTTCTCGATCAGGACCTCGCCGGTATACTTGTTTTCATACTTGCTTTGCTCTTTCAGGAACAGGGCCTCCTGTTCCTCGTAGGAGCGGTAGGCTTCCTGGATCATGTAGTTCTCCAGGCCGCTGTCCTTGGCGCCCATCAGCATCTCGAGCAGGTGGTCATAGGCCACGTTGAACAGGCGGACGCTCCGGTCCTTGGTGGCGATCGAAAACTTGTCGGCGTTGGACTGCGTCATGATGCTGACCAGCTCATCGCTGTTTTCAAAGCGGTCGTCCGTGAAGTCGCTCGGCAGGTAATGCCAGTGATTGATCAGCATCAGGCCGCTTGTCTCCAGCGTATCCCGTTCGATGGTTTCGGTGGAGCCGCTCTTCACGTCGAAGGTGGTCAGATCAACGATATCCCAACCCGCGGGTTCCGGCTTCGGCCAGCTTTCGTCGACCGGCTGCGCCTGCGCTTCCGCCTGCTCGATCAGCCACTGGTTGTGCATGTTGATGCGCTCCGCGTTCTGCTCATCCCGCTGTTCCTGCATCTGGGCAAGCTGCTGGTTGACGGTGTTGCGCGCGTAAAAGAAGCCAATCGCTGAAATGGCTGTAAATACAATCAGCACGATCAGTATCCGTGCAAGCCTTGAATAGGCGTCC
Source organism: uncultured Eubacteriales bacterium (assembly GCA_902766515.1). The sequence continues at coordinate 584 of CACXEB010000399.1, read as the reverse complement.
TTTTTCTTTTCACCAGCCATGCTGAATCGCTCTCCCTTCTGATGAGCACCATACTATCTACATGGATAACTCCACAGACAGACTCTATTATATCGGATATCTCAATGCTTGTCAAATGAATTTTGTAACATTTATGAAAAGTAATCGTAAGATTTGTAAGAATTTGTAACATTTAATATAAAAGCGGGCACATGGACGTGAAGCCCATGTGCCCGTTGCGCATCTGCAGCGGAAAGCGGCAGAGGGTTGATTACTTGTTCGCCATCTTCTCTTCGATCGCGGCATGAGCGGCAGCCAGGCGAGCGATCGGCACGCGGAAGGGCGAGCAGGAGACGTAGTTCAGGCCGACGCTGTGGCAGAACTTGATGGAAGAGGGATCTCCGCCATGTTCGCCGCAGATGCCCAGCTTGATGTCGGGGCGGGTCTTCCGGCCCAGGTCGGCAGCGATCTTCACGAGCTTGCCCACGCCATCCTGGTCCAGGCGGGCGAAGGGATCGGACTCGAAGATCTTGTTCTCGTAGTAGGAGCCCAGGAACTTGCCGGCGTCGTCACGGGAGAAGCCGAAGGTCATCTGGGTCAGGTCG
>CACXEB010000398.1 GCA_902766515.1 uncultured Eubacteriales bacterium | reverse complement strand
CGGTTTTCCTCTCCCAGATCGGCGGCAGGCTGCGCTCCTGTATCCCGCACGACTGCCGCGCGCCGGACTATGACGACTGGTCGCTGAACGGGGACATCTTCTTCTACCACGAGATCCTGGACTGCGCGCTCGAGATTTCCTCCATGGGCATCCGCGTATCGCCGGCTTCCCTCGACGCGCAGCTGACCGCCGCCGGGGCCGACCACCGCAGGAGCCTGCCCTTCCACCGGATGCTGCTGAACGGGGAACTGCCGTTTACCATGGGCGGCGGCATCGGCCAGAGCCGCCTGTGCATGCTGCTGCTCAACAAGGCGCACATCGGCGAAGTGCAGTCCTCCTACTGGGATGCCGACACACGCCGCATCTGCGAAGAGGCCGGCGTCGTCCTGCTGTAAGCGGACGCCACGCCGGGACGGAAGCCCCGCCGGCGCCATCACGAACGATTGAAAGGAAGCCATTGAAATGCTTGAATTCCGTTACGATACCCAGCTGCTGATCGAAGGCCATGACCTGGACGAAGACGCGATCAACGATTATATCAGGACCCACATCAAGGGCGACTGCCTGCTCGCCGTCGGCGACGATGAGTTAATCAAGATCCACTACCATACCAACGAGCCCTGGCAGGTGCTGGAATACTGCTCCACCCTCGGCGACATCTACGATATCGTTGTCGAAAACATGCAGCGTCAGGAGGATGGCCTGAAGGGCTGACGCTTTTTAACATCTTCTCTTGTCAGGAGGTCTCCCTTGAATAACCGCATGATATCGCTGGCGTGCGCGCTGCTGATGGCGCTCGTCTCCATCCTCCCGGCCTGCGCTGAACAAGCGTCGGCTGATTTCACATTTGCCGGGTTCGACGGCAAGGATACCTTCCGTCAATGGTCCGACAACGCGTTTTTCCAGGAAATGGAACGCCGTACCGGCGTCAGCCTCGCCTTCCGGCAGTACGAAACCGAAGAGCAGTGGGTGGCCGCAAAAGCCGCGATGAAGGCCGGGCAGGATGACCTGCCGGACGCCCTTTTCAAAGCGTCCCTGACCCGGGAGGAAGAGCAGCGCCTGTATGACGCCGGCGTGCTCCTGGACCTGAAGCCGCTCCTGGATGCCGAGTGCCCGAACCTGGTGAAGCTGCTGGAAGCGCGCCCGGAGTATCTTGAAGCCATCTCCCTGCCCGGCGGACAGATCGTTTCCCTGCCGTACATGACCACCGCCGCCGCCCAGAACTGCATGTGGATCAACCAGACGTGGCTGGACAAGCTGAAGCTGGCTGCCCCCACCGACCTGGAAGGCTTCGAAGCGGTCCTGCGGGCTTTCAAAACCCGTGACCCCAACGGCAACGGGCGGACTGATGAAGTCCCGCTGGCCTTCCTGGGCATCTTCGACCTCAAATTCCTCTCCCACGCCTTCGGGTTCATCATGAACGACTACAACCTGTATGCGTCCGACGGCCAGGCGGTGTACGCCCCGGCGACGGACGCGTACATCGACATGATCCGCTGGCTGCGCGGGGCGTACGCGGAGGGGCTGCTGGACCAGAACGGCTTCTATACCAATGACAGCCTCCGCCAGGTAACCAGCGCCAACACCGCGCAGACGTACGGGATCTTTTTCAACACCTCCCTGACCAACCTCATCCCGTCGGACTGGATCGGCGACTACCGGCTGATGATGCCGCTCGCCGCCGACGGCGTCCAGCGCTACCGCTCCCTGTGGAGCAGCATCGTCCCCGGCACCTTTGCCATCACGACGGCCTGCGCCGATCCCGGACGCCTGCTCCGCTGGGTCGACACGCTGTACACGGAAGAGGGCGCCATCCTGGGCTCGCTGGGTCAGGAGAACGTGGATTACGTATTTGACGGCGACGGCACCTGGCGCCTGACGGACAAGGTCAGCGGCAACAGCAGTTATACCGCCGAAGCGCTCATCAATTCCGGCGCCGTGCCGCCCGGCATCAGCGCCGACGAATTCCAGACACGCTACTCGGACGCGAACATCGCGCGGATCGTCACGGACACGCTCGCCATCAACAAGCTGTGCGAGCTGCCGTTCCCGGATATCCACCTGACGGCGGAGCAGACCGCGCGGGTCATCGCGCTCCAGAACAAGCTGGGGCTCGAGGTGGACCTGCAGTCCGGCCGCTGGATCATCGGTGAGGACGAGCTGACCGACGCCTCGGTCGCCGCCTTCCGTGAAAAGCTGGACAGCCTGGGGCTGCCCGAATTCATGTCATTCTGGCAGCAGCTGCTGGATCAATCGAAGGGAGCCTGACCAAGATGAACACATATGCCCGTGCGCTGCGCGACCTGCAGACCAGCGAAACGCTGGAATGCTTCCGCAGCCTTTACAGCGCCCGCGACGGCGTCCTGACGTACCAGCTTTCCCGCTACAGCGCCCTGGTCAAGGCCCACATGGAGCTGTTTGACACGCGGGACTCGCTGTTCCTGATCAGTTCTCCCGGCCGTGTCGAACTGGTGGGCAACCATACGGACCACCAGAGCGGACGCGTGATGGCGGCCGCTGTCAGCGTCGACATGATTGCGGCCGTTTCGCCGCGCAGCGACCTGACCGTGCGCCTGCAGTCCAAGGGCTATCCGATGCTCACCATGAGCCTTGAATCCCTCGAGCCTGCTGCGGAAGAGCAGAACACGACGGCCGCCCTGATCCGCGGCGTCGCCCGGGGGCTGAAGGACGACGGCCGCCGGATCGGCGGTTTCGACGCGGTGGTGTTCTCGGATGTCCTGAGCGGCAGCGGCCTGTCCTCCTCCGCGGCTTTCGAGGTGCTGGCCGCCGCGATCTTTGACGCGCTGTACCCGTGCGATCAGCCGCTGGATCCGGTGCGGCGCGCGCAGATCTCGCAGTACGCCGAAAACGTGTTTTTCGGCAAGCCCAGCGGCCTGATGGACCAGATGGCCGTCAGCCTGGGCGGCATGACCGCGATCGATTTCAAGCACAGCACGCCGGTGCTGGAGCCGCTGCAGTTCAGCTTTGAACAGCACGGCTACAGCATGATCGTCGTCAACACGCGCGGATCCCACGACCAGCTGACGGGCGAGTACGCCGCGATCCGCCAGGAGATGACGTCCGTGGCGGAGTATTTCGGCGAGCCGGTCCTGCGCCGCGTGCATCCGGAGCAGGTCGCTTCGCATATGAGCGAGCTGCGCAGCGCCTGCGGTGACCGCGCCGTCCTGCGGGCCATGCACTTTTTTGAGGAAAACAAGCGCGTGACCGGCCAGGTACAGGCCATCCACGACGGCGACCTGCCCGCCTTCCTGCAGGGCGAGATCGCCTCGGGCGAGAGCAGCTGGATGCTCCTGCAGAACGTGCACGTCCCCGGCACCGTCCAGCCGATGAGCCTGGCGCTGGCGCTGGCACGCTCCATGCTGAAGGACTGCGGCGGCGCCTGGCGCGTCCACGGAGGCGGCTTTGCGGGGACCACCCTGAACTTTGTCCCCCAGCAGATGGTTCCATCCTTTATAGCCGCGATGGAAGGCTGTTTCGGCAGCGACTGCTGCTTTACCCTGGACGTCCGGCCCGTCGGACCGTACGTCGTGCGGCAGGTGTCCGCCTGAATAGATTGATTGACCCGGAGGCTACCAATGAGCAATTACGATCAGATTCAATACCGTTCCGGTTCCGAGCCGCGCAGGCGCCGGATGTCCCGCTATTCCGACCAGCCCGCGGCGGAACCGCAGGCGCCGGAGCAGCCGGAAACGGCGGAGCCCGCGCAGACCAGGCGCGTCCCCCGCGTCTATGACAGTTTCCAGGAAACGGATCCTGTCACCAGCCGCAGCAGCAACGACAGGCTGCTGGAACAGCGCAGCCGCGCCTTTGAAAAGCAGGCCCAGGATACCGGGGTATATACCCG
>CACXEB010000397.1 GCA_902766515.1 uncultured Eubacteriales bacterium | reverse complement strand
TGTCTCCAGTGCGCTGACCGGGTGGGGAACGTTGATGTGACTCGAGCCCGCGCCCTGGTACCGGGGCTTTTCCGCAAATTCCCCGATGAAGGCCACAGACCGGCCTTCCTTCAGGGGCAGCGTTCCGTTATCGTTCTTCATCAGGACGGCGCACTCACCAGCCAATTTCCGGGCCAGCTTCCGGCATTCTTCCCGGTCAATGGCAACGCCGGTCTTCCGCTGCGCCACAGATTGCTGAACAAAATTCAGCAGCCGCAGCACGGCCTTGTCCAGATCCGTTTCGGCGAGTCTGCCGCCCCGCACAGCGGCCAGCACCTCCTCGCCGGTGGCGTTGGGCCCACCGGGCATTTCCAGGTCGAGACCGGCAGCCACGCCCCCGGCGCGGTCCTTCACTGCTCCCCAGTCGGTGACCACAAAGGCCTCGGAGCCCCATTCCCTGCGCAGTATATCCGTCAGCAGCATCTTGTTTTCCGCACAGAATATGCCGTTGATCGCGTTATAGGCGCACATGAGGCTGCGGGTCCTGCCATTCTTCACCACGGCCTCAAATGCGGGCAGGTAGATCTCCCGCAGGGTGCGCTCATCCATGTTGGAGGAGCCGGTCATGCGCTCCGTCTCCTGATCGTTGCAGGCAAAGTGCTTGGCGCAGGCTGCTACGCCTTCTCCCTGCAGCGCCTGTACATAGGCAGCGCCCATCTCGCCCGCCAGGTACGGATCCTCGGAAAAGTATTCAAAGTTTCTGCCGCACAGGGGACTGCGTTTGATATTCAGCCCGGGTCCCAGCAGCATCGCCACATCCTCGGCCTGGCATTCGCGGCCCAGGGCTTCGCCCAGCCGGCGCATCACGTCCCGGTCAAAGGACGAGGCCAGGGCTGCGGCGGTGGGATAACAGACCGTCTCGATGCTCTTGTTAATGCCGAGATGGTCTCCTTCGCCCTCCTGCTTACGCAGGCCGTGAGGACCGTCGCACATCATGACCGAAGGCACGCCAAGGCGCTCGATGGCCTTGGTATGCCAGAAATCATGGCCGGAAACAAAGGCGGCCTTCTCTTCCAGGGTCATTTGTTTCAGTACTTCCTGTGGGTTCATGGCGATACCTCCTCTTTGGGATACGCTGAATCAATCAGCGGCTCCTTTGATCAGCTCGTGACGGAAATCCTTGTAACAGAAGGCCAATGCAGCTACAGCGGAAATGACGGTAGTCACTGTCGTTGCGAAGATGATGCCATTCATCCCGAACAGCAGATGCATCAAAAACAACACTGGCAGATACACCAGCCCTTTTTCCAACAGGGAGACAACGATCGCCTGCTTTGACTTTCCGGAGGCCTGCAGGTAGGTCGTGCAGATCTGGTAGAAGCCCAGGAAGGGACCGATCACGATGGAGGCCAGCAGGCAAACCCGGCCGACGGCCAGGACGTCCGGATCATTCAGGAAGGCGTTCAGCAGCGGGTCACGGAAAACCAGGCATAGGGCGGAAAGCACGGTGCCGGCGATCACGGCCAGGCCGGTGGTCTTTTTCAGGATATCCGTCAGACGCGAAAGATTCTTTGCGCCGTAATTGAACGATATGGCAGGCTGCATGCCCATGCAGATGCCCAGGACCACCATGGAAATGATCTGGCCGATACGGGCGGCCACGCTCTGGCCGGAAACGGCGACAGCGCCGTAAGCCATCATCAGATTGTTGGCGACTGCCGTGGAGACGCTGCCCAGGATGGTCGCGATGCTCATGGGCAGGCCCAGGGAGAGAACGGGCGCGACGATTTCTCTCCTCAGCGAAAGATGCTTCGGGCTCACCGTATAGATCTTTCCCTTCGTCCGGAAAAAATAGGCGAAATACGCCAGGCTGACCACGTTTGCCGCCACCGTGGCGATGGCTGCGCCGGACACGCCCAGGCCGAAGGTGGTGATCAGAAGCGGATCCAGCGCGATGTTCAGCATCGTGCCGATCATGTTGCCGATCATGCTGTCGGTGGTGGAACCGTCGGCGCGAATGAGCGCAGGCACGACGTTGGTGAGCATGATGACAGGCGCGCCCATCGCGATGACGCGCAGGTATTCGGCGGTGAAGGCCTCCGTACTATGATCTGCACCCAGCACGGCGCAGATGGACCGCAGCAGGGAGAGGACGACCACAGCGAAGATCACGCCGATCCCCAGCGCGCCCCAGATGACGAAGGCGCTGGTCTTTTTGATCCTGTCATATTCCCCCCGTCCCAGCGCCAGGGAAATGGCCGTGCATCCGCCGTTTCCCAGCAGCACGCCCAGGCCGGAGAGGATGGAAAACATCGGGGCGGCCAATGTCACGGCAGCCACTTTATTGGGGTCACCGGTCTGGCCGATAAAGAAGACATCCGCCATGTGGTAGATCACCATCACCAGCATGACCAGGATCGAGGGAACGCACAGCTTCGCAACCATCATGCCGAACTTGCCGGAACGAAGCATCTCCTCATTGCTGACAGAGGAAGCGGATCCGTTTTTATGCATCTCAGCAGCCTCCTTTGACATGGTACAGAGGCATTATATTCCGTTCTTCGGATGCCTGTCTTTATGGATTCCGACCTGTTTTACCACAAATCCGACATACAGGATGTCGGTTTTCTGGTATTCTTGGTCGGATTTCATAAAGAATCCGGCGACTGAAGCCGATAAAATAGCACCAGATAGATAACCCGGCAGAGAAGGAGGCATGACCTGTGCAGATTTTCAACCCGGACAGCAGATTCTCTCAATTCATTTATACAGTGCTGGACTATGTCAAACTGGGGCTGGTATTTCTGCTTTTTTCCATCCCGGGCTTCACGACAGGCGCGGCTGCGGCGGCGGTGATGACTGTGGGCATGCGGATCGAGCGGAAGGAGGCGCCGGTGATCTTCCGGCCCTTCTGGCAGGCGTTCAGGGATAATTTCCGCCAGGGCACCGCTCTGACGCTGATCTTTATGCTGACGGCCGGCTTTCTGGCGGCGGATTGGTACGTCCTGGGCAGCATGGAAGTTACCGCGCTGACCCGTGTTTTGTCAGGACTCATCTTCCTGCTGGCGCTGCTGGCAGGCGGACTGGCGTTCTGGGCTTTCCCGACGATGGCGCGGTTTCAGCTGACGAACCGGCAGATCATTCACAACGCACTGATCCACTTTTTCAGCCGATGCCCGCAAACGCTGCTGGCGCTGGCTGCCGCGGCCGGCGGGTTCATTCTGGTAGCGCTGTATCCACAGTCGCTGCCGGTCATCACCTTCTTTCTGCCGGCGTTTGTGGTGTGGTATATGTCCAGGACCTGTGTCAAGCGGTTCCGGAAATTTGACGGTTCTGCTGAACAGGGAGACGAAACGGACGGCAGCGAAACAGATTTGATCGGGGAAACAGCCCATCAGATGATTTGAAGCCCATCAGCGATGAGGAGGAGCAGCCATGAGCAAACAGATTTATGACCCCGGACAGGATCCACGGTTTCAGCATCCCGTGATCGACCGGGATGAATGGAGAGAACGGTATCTGCCGGGCGGCGTGACCTTTCCCTTCCGCTATCTGCACGGTTATTTTGAGGGAACGGACGTGAAGTTTTCTTTCTGCTATCCGCCCGCCGAACGGTACGAAAACCGCTTCCAGCAGTATCTTTCCCCGTTCCCCGGCCCCGACGAAGAGGTTGCTTCGCTGGGACACACGGGGACGGAGGACCGCATCGGCTTTGCCCTGAGCTGCGGCGCCTACTACGTGGAGACCAACATGGGCTCCAGGTCGCAGTTCGGCGGGAAGCGGGATGGCAAGCTCACCTGGCAGTCCTCTGCGGCGGCCGCAGAGTTTTCCCGGGTCAAGGCGATGGAAATCTATGAGACGGCGCAGCGGCCTTATGGATATGTATACGGCGGGTCCGGCGGCGGCTACAAGACCATGGCCTGCATCGAGAACACCCGCGCCTGGGATGGGGCCGCTCCCTATGTGATCGGCTCTCCCGTGTCACTGCCAAACACCATCACGATGCATGTGCAGGGGCAGCGGGTGCTGCGCAACGCCTTCGGTAAGATCCTGGACGCGCTGGACGCAGGCGGCACCGGCGACCCCTATGCCCGGCTGGATCAGGACGAGGCGGATATGCTGCGGGAGCTGACCCGCATGGGATTCCCGCCCCTGGCCTGGTACATGGAAGCTAAAGGTGTGGTGGATCCCGGTTCCCTGCCGGTGCTGCTGCCCGGCATGAAACAGGCCGACCCCGCTTACTTTATCGATTTCTGGACCCGGCCGGGCTACGAAGGAAGCGATCCCGCCAGTACGTCTTTCAGGGACCGCATCTGTTTCAGGACCCGGGTGAAGTCGGTGCACAAGTCGGATAAAACCGGGGAGCGCACCGCTGAGGACGGCCTGAACGGCGTGGATGACGCCTACAAAAAACAGATGGTCAGCGGCAAGGGCGCCTATCTTGAACTGGAGGAATTGCCGGAAGGCAATGATCTGTACCTGGAAGGTCTGTATATGACCTTCCAAAGCGGCAGTGCGGCGAACGCCACCCTGCTCATGGGCAAAATGATGCGTTATCCAGACGGCACGGGCGGCATCGTGACCATCGGCGACTGTTACGGCATGAGTGATCTGGATGAAACCCTGAACAGGGTGAAACCGGGCGATGAGATCCTGCTGGACAATTCCGATTACATCGCCATCCAGAGCTATTACCGCCATCAGGTGCCTGCTGATCTTTCCTTCCATGCCTGGGATCAGTTCCGCAATCCGGACGGCACTCCCAAAGCGCCCCAGCGCCCGCCCTTCCCCGTTCCCTTTACCGGTGTGGATGTGCCGCAGGATGGCGACATCCAGGGCAAGGTCATCAATATTCAGGCGCTGATGGACGAGAGCACCTGCCCCTGGTGCGCTGACTGGTGGCGGAAAAAGATCATTGAGACCCGGGGCACTGATGAAGATCACCGCACCTACTTCATGGAGCGCTGCATGCATGGCGACGTCAGCGCCATCGGCAATTATATGGTGGTCAACTATGTCGGCGCGCTGCGGCAGGCGCTGATCGATCTGAGCGCGTGGGTGGAAAAGGGCATCAAACCGCCGGAGCGCACCGCCTATACCCTGGGCGGGGATGGGCAGATCCACCCCGAACAGGATGTGAGCAGGCGCTTCGGCATCCAGGCCATCCCCACACTGCGGGCCAACGGTCAAAAATGCGCTCATGTGAAAGCAGGCGAATGCGTGCGCTTCACGGTGGATATCGAAGTGCCCAGGGATGCCGGCGACGTGACCGAGATTCTGTTTGCCCGGCAGGAAAAGGAACTGACAGCCAGGGACACCGATGTCAACGGCGCGGCGCGGCTGATGCTGGGCGAAGAGATGTGGGATATGAGCCTGGCCTTTGAAAAGGGCGTCCGGGACGGGATCCATACCGCTCACGCGGAAACCGTAGCCTGCTATGACGAACCCGGTGTCTACTTTGCCACCGTTCGCATTGCGACCCAGCGCCAGGGAGATCGGTCAGCGGTCTTTACCCAGGTGCTGAATCTGGACAGGGCCCGGGTCGTTGTGTCATAAACAGGTCGGATTAGCGGTAATTTTTGTCGGATATATGCAAGAAGCTTTTTCCGGCTTTGCGGTACCATAGAAACAGCGAGATCCCTGTATGAGCGCGGGGATACCAAGGGAAAGGAGACGAGAACCATGTCCATTCGAGCCAAATGGATCGCGCTGATGACAGCGGTCGTGGTCATGCTGGTCGGCATGCAGGTGTACTACGGCAGCATCGGCAATACCGGCAATTCCAGCGCGTCACCGGAAACCACCTTCGACTGGTGGATCTACTCCGGTACTTCTTCTGAGTACTACGACAACTACGCACAGAACCCAGCCGTCCAGTACACGCTGCGCAAAGGCTGGGGGCCGGATGAAAAGACCATTGCCCTCAATTTTCTTCAGCCCCCGCCCGGTTCCGAAACGGACAACTATACCACCATGATCGCGTCCGGCGATCTTCCGGACATCATTGACGCGGTCATCATCGAGCCGCCCCGGATCATGGTGCAGAACGGATACGCCATTGAGCTGACGGAGTATGTGGAACAGTACATGCCCAACTACAAGGCGCTGTGCCACAGCAGCCATGAGGTATATATCAACACTGTCAGCGTGGATGCGGATGGCAAGGAACATTATTATAACATCGCCACGATCTTTGACGCGCCGGACACGCTTTTCCAGGGCTTCATGTACCGCCGGGACTGGCTGGTCAAGTATGGGACCCACCCGGTCACCGGCGCGGCCTTCACTGGCGGTTATACAGACCCTGCCGATGTGGACAGCTGGGAGGATGACGTGGTGTTTCCCTCCGGCGGCCCCGATCCCATCTACATCTCCGACTGGGAGTGGATGTTTGGCATTTTCACGAAGGCGCAGGCGGATCTGGGCATTACGGGCAAATACTGCATCAGCTTGTACTATCCCGGCTTCACCTGGTCCGGCGGCCTGCTCAGCTGCTTTGGCGGCGGCGTGAACGTGTGGTATCAGGACGCGGACAACAAGGTGCATTTCGGCGGCAACGAGGAGCCTTTCAAAACATACCTGCAGTGTATGCACGCCTGGTATGAAAAAGGCTGGCTGGACCATGATTTTTCCCAGCGCACCTCCGACGCTTTCTACCAGATCGACTCCACCTCCGTGCGCCAGGGGCAGATCGCCATGTGGAACGGCCAGCAGTCCGAGCTTGGCGGGCGTCTGGATATGCATGACGGCGGCCTGACGCAGGGTATCTTTGTCAAAGCGGCGCAGTATCCGATCAACGACATATACGGCCCGGACAGCTGCCGGAACGTGGTGCCGAACTGCGTGATGGGCAACGGCCTGACCGGCGGCGGCATCATCATCACCCCCAAGGCGCAGAATAAGGACCTGGCTGCCCTGTGCAGTTACCTGGATTACTTTTATTCTCCCGAAGGCAGCATGATTAAGACCCTGGGCCTGAATGCAGTACAGGCAGCCGAATTCAGCGAGAACACCTTCTATGCGAACAACGGCCTGGAAGGTGGAGCGTACTTCGTCAATGACGAGGGTAAATTTGAACGCAGCCCCGTCCTGGTCAGCGACAGCGGCCAGCTGAGCACCGCGGTGGGCTTCAACAAAGCGCCCGGACTGAAGCGGAACGCGGATGTGGATCTGGGCTATGCCGCCTCCTTCCAGGCATCGCTGGATAAATGGGTGGTTTATCCCAATACTGGCTTCTTCCAGGGCTCCCGTACCACCAACGAGATGACCAAAGAAGACTCCAAGACCTGTGACGATGCCCGTGCGAAGGTGCTGGAATACATGACCAAGAACTGCGCTGACTTCATTACCGGCAAAAACAATTTTGAAAAGGATTGGGACAAGTGGAGCACGGTGCTGAAGAAATACAAGGTTGACCAGATCTCTGCGATTTACCAGCGCTACGTAGACAACTATCCATTCCATTAAAGAGGAGGCGCGAACCATGGCAAAGAAAGAAAAAGCGGTGGGCTCCGCCCGCAGAAGCTGGAAAGCGGAGCTTCGGCGCGACTGGGTGGTATATCTGCTGTTTCTGCCCATCATCATCTACGAGGTCATTCTTCACTACCTGCCCATGTTCGGCATTGTGATGGCCTTTGAGGATTACAATGTGATTGATGGCTACTTCCACTCGCCGTGGGTGGGTTTCAAACACTTCGCAGATCTTTTCTCCAGTGAAGACTTCCTCCTGGCGATCAGGAACACTGTGGTGATCGGTTTGCTGAAAGCCACCATCGGCTTCGTCGCTCCCATTATTTTCGCGCTGATGCTGAGCCTGATCAACAGCAAAAAGTTTAAGCGCACGGCGCAGACCATGAGCTACATGCCCAACTTTGTGGCCGCGGTGATCGTCTGCACTCTGTTCACCCAGTTTCTGGCCAAGGACGGCCCGCTGACCCTGCTGCTGACAAGGCTGTTCGGGGCTGAAAACCAGAACTGGCTGGCCAATGACAAACCACCTGTGTTCTGGATCATCTACCTGTTCATGGGCATCTGGCAGTCCATCGGCTGGGGTTCCATCATGTACGTGGCGGCCATATCCCAGGTCTCCGGCGACCTGCACGAGGCGGCGGCGATCGACGGCGCCACCCGGCTGCAGCGCCTGTTCAAGATCACCCTGCCCAATATCTTCCCCATGATCGTGATGATGTTTGTCATCAATATCGGTACCGCGCTGGCGGCAGGCTATGACAACATCCTGCTGCTGTATATGCCCTCCACCTACAGCGTATCCGACACTGTGTACACCTATACCTACCGTCAGGCCTTCGGCGGAGGCAACACCAACTATTCGCTTTCCGCGGCCTCCGGCCTGCTCCAGAGTCTCGTGAGCACCATCCTGCTGGTCGTTTCCAATCAGCTGTCCCGCAAGACCGGCAGCAGCCTGTTCTGATGAGAGGAGGGAATGAAAATGGCAAGGAAACAGCGTAAACGCGAAGAATGGGAAAACAACATGGTGGAAACCAAGACGAAAGCGGACATTCTCGTAGATATCTTCGTACATGTCTGCATCGCTCTGGTGGCGCTGTGCAGCGTGATCCCCATGTGGCATGTGTTGATGTCCTCCTTCTCTGACGGCAAAACGCTCCTGGCCCATGTGGGCCTGGTGCTCTGGCCCGTGGGCGGTTTTACCCTGGACGGTTACCAGATGATCTTCCAGAACGCCAGCATCGTAGGCGGATATATCAACACGGTCATTTATACCATCAGCTATACGGTCATCGGCTTCCTGCTCTCCGCGGTCACGGGTTATGCGCTGAGCCGGGATACGAAGCTGAAAAAGCCTGTGACCATGGGCCTGATGCTGACGATGCTTTTTTCCGGCGGTATGGTGCCCGCCTACATGGTCATCCGCTCCCTGGGATGGGTGGGTACGCCCTGGGCGCTGGTCATCCCGGGCTGCACCAACTCCATGTTCTGCATCATGATGATGAACGCCTTCAACAGCATTCCCAAGGAAATGTATGAGGCCAGCCACATCGACGGCGCGGGGCATCTTTCCACCCTGTTCGAAATCACTCTGCCCCAGGCCATGAACATGGGCTCCGTCATCATCCTGAACCTGGCGATCGGCCAGTGGAACTCCTGGCTGCAGGCTTCCATCTATGTCCCGAACAAAAAGGCCCTCTGGCCCCTGCAGCTGGTGATCCGGCAGATCACCTCCGAAAACGCGGACTTCCTGAATTCCTCCAACCCGAACTACAGCCGGTATCTGATCCAGTTCGCGGTCATCATCGCGGCCATTGCGCCCATCATCATCGCCTTCCCCTTCTTCCAGGACAAGATGGAAAAGGGCGTCATCCAGGGCGGCGTCAAGGGCTGACCGGCGTTTCACCTTTCCAGGCAGCTTGGATTTGTCAAGCTGCCTTATTTGTGATATGATATCAAAAAGAGGCGAAGGGAGCTCAAGCCGCTCATGGAAAAACATTCCCGCCTGTATGTGTGGTTCTGGTACCGTCCCCTGTTCCGCAGCCTGCGGCTGCGCATCATGACCATGGTGCTGGCGCTAGTGCTGCCGCTCAGCCTGATCAGCATCACGCTGTCTGTCATCTCGATCAATCGCAGTATGCAGAGCACGTATGAGCTGGGAAACAACGGTTTCCAGTTCTATCTGGATGGGATCGCGCTGCGGCAGGAGCTTGGCGAGCTTGA
>CACXEB010000396.1 GCA_902766515.1 uncultured Eubacteriales bacterium | reverse complement strand
TGTAGGGCATCAGTACCGCACCGGCGTCTACTATACCGACGAAGCGGACGCGCCCGTCATCCGGGCGTCGCTCAGCGAGCTGGCGAAAGCCCACGACCGGCCCCTCGCCGTGGAATGCCTCCCGCTTCAGCATTTCTATCCGGCAGAGGAATACCATCAGAAGTACCTGGACAAAAACCCGGCCGGCTACTGCCACGTCTCCTTGGCCGAAATCGCCGAGGTCCGGAAATGGCGGCCGGAATAAACCGGGACGGAATGCTCCCGGCCATCCAAAGCTGACCGCCTCCGCGGCGCAGCAGAAAGGGATTGAATATATGGCATGGATCCACCGGCGTCTCCTCCCTCTCCTCTGCCTCCTCTGCCTCGCGTTCATCCTGGGCGGCGCGGCGCGGGCTGCAGACGAAGCAGCCTTCTTATTGCCGGACAGCGCCGACGTCCTTTTGTCGGAACAGCGGCTGGCCGCCGAACCGTACGAGCGCCTGGGCTTCATGATGCGCGAGATCCTGGCGCGGCACGGCTTCCGGTTTGAGGCCGGCAGCCGGTATGACGCGTACTTCAGGGATACGGGCTGGTACCGGCCCGGGGACGCGGGCAATCAGGCCGTATACGACCGGCTGTCCGAGACCGAGTGGCGGAACCTGGAGCTGCTGCGCCGCCTGCGGGAGAAAAAGCAGCCCGAAGCCGGGCAGCCCGCGCGAACGGACGGCATCCTGTACCTGGATCCGCTGTATGTGCCGGACAGGCTGCCCCTGACCGCCGTCGCGCGGATCGGGGACGCCTTCCATCCCCTGGACCTGCCCGGCCGTCCGCCGCTGCCCGTCTACGCCGCGCCGGATCGGCAGTCTCCCGTCATGATGGCGCTGGATTCCAGCCATCCCCTCAGCGCCGCCGGCCGGGTCAACGGCTTCCTGTTCGTCCGCTACGAGGACCCCGACGGTGTTTTCCATACCGGCTATGTGGACGAAGCCGACCTGCCCCGTCCGCCGGAACACGTGGCGGCGCTCACCTTCCTGTACGGCGAGATCACCGTGACGGGCACGGGCCTCCTGTATGATGATCCGGTGAACGGCGAACAGATCGGCGCGCTGCCGGAGGGCCAGCGGGTGGTGCTGCTCTTTTACTGCGGCGGCGCGGATACGCCGCTCAGCGCCTATGTGGAGACCCGCTTCGGCAGCCTGCGGGTGCGCGGATTCCTGGATGGACCGGGCCTTTCCCAGGCCAGCTGCGACGATGACCTGCTGTCCCGGGAAACCGTGACACGCGTGGACGGCGGGCCGGCCATGACGCCGCGCCCGGCGAAAACGCTGTCGGACCCGATCGTGGAACAGCCGGCGGCCGCCGATCCCGACGATCCCTGGGCAACCGTGAAATCGGAGATGACGGCCCTGACCGATTTCCTGCGGGCGGGCCATTTCGACGATTACAACAGCGAAGCGGCCTACGCGGCGGTGGAGGGATACCTCCGCGCCCGGGAAGGGATCACCGGCATTGTCCGGGACGGGACGAGGATCAGCTTCACCACCGCGGACGGCTTCCGGATCGCCTATACCGGCGAGCCGGAGGACGAGAACGCGTACGGCGGCGGTCCGGCGCAGCAGGCCTTTGAGGACTTCCTGGACCGGAAGCCCCTGGACCGGGTCTTCCTCAAAAGCGGCATTCCCATCACGAACAATCATTTCATGTGCCTGGCGCCCTGCTACCAGAACCAGACGATCCAGTACGGCTTCGACTACATGTACGCGAAGATGTCCGAAACCGCGCAGCGGCTGGGGTATCCGGAAATGCTGTCCCGGGACGCGTCCACAGGGCAGGAAGCATGGGACCGCATCCTCCGGGGCGAGATCAACGACACCGGCCTGCTCGTCCTGATCGGGCATGGCCTGCGGCCCACGGACCAGGAGCGGCAAAACGGCACCTACGTCCTCTATTGGGGCATCGACGAGGCCGACACCGTCAGCGGGCTGACCCTGATGGGAAACTTGGATTACAACTCCCTCCAGGCGCAGTATACCGACGGCCAGCCCAATCACATCTTCATGGTCCGCAGCCCGAACGGGAACAGGCCGAACACCTTTACCTACTCCGTCTATGTCTCCTCACGGTACCTTGAGATCCTGCTGACCGACAGGACGTTTGACAATACCGTCGTCTACCTGGTCGTCTGCAACGCGCTGCTGGACGAGCGGGCGTACATGATGTTCATCGACCGCGGCGCGTCGATGGTGATCGGGTCCTCCTACGCTTTGGGAAACTTTACCGCAAATGCCATCCTGCACAACCTGCTGAACCGGATCGAAACGGACGGCCAGGAGATCTATTTCACCACGGCGCCGGGCATATCGCCGGATTACATAGAGGCGTACCTGGCGGATTACAACGCGTTCGTCATCGCGATCGGCGAGGAAACACAGGTGTCGAACGCCCTCACCGAGGAAGACATCCTGGCCGTGTACCGCCACGAAACGCCCGCCGGGGTTTCCCAGCAGGATGTCAGCACGCTGTGGGGCCGCCTGGCCCGGACCTACGCGCAGTACAGGGAATCGACGCAGGACGGCGGGCTCCGGATGATCCCCAGCGACGGGAACACGACCCACCGCGTATTTAACGGCCGCGCGCCCATCCGGGGCGCCGTATACAGCCGGATCCCGTCGACCGGCGCCTCGCAGCCCCTGGCGGGCGCGGAGGTCCGCTTCTACCGCTGGATCAACCACACGTTTGAGGAAGGGCCGGTCGTATACACCGACAGGGACGGCGCGTACCGCATCGACGACCTTCCCTACGGCATCTGGGGCATCGAAGCCAGATACGGCGATGACTTTACCGCCGCCACGGTCGTCGAGCACATCGCGGACCCGGGCCATCCGGAAACGGAAGCCGACACGCTGTACCTGTCCGTCTGGCTGGACGGGTACGTGGTCACGCAGTTCGACCGGCAGGACAACGCCCCCGCCGCCGGCGCGGCCATCACGGCGGTGCAGGATGGCAGAAAGTACACCGGGCAGACCGACGCGGACGGCTATTACCGGATTTTCGTCCATCCGGGCCGCACCGCCATCATCGCGGAATATGCGGACGCTTCCGGGAACGCCGTGGATGAAAGCCTCAGCTTCACCCTCACGCGGGACAGCCATACCGCGCCCACAATCATCTGCGGATACACGCTGTCGGGCAACGTCTATGACGCGGTCACGGGCCGCCCGATCGCCGGCGCCGAAGTACAGACGGACATCATCCTGTACTGCACGGGCACCACGGACACGGACGGCGCCTGGTACACGAATACTTCGCTGAACAACGGCCTCTGGGTGCACTTCCGGATGGACGGCTACGACAATTCCGATATTTACTTCGGCGGCCTCCCCTACGGGACCTCCCATCATTTTGACACGGAGCTGACCCCGGCCCGGAAGTATGTGGTGTTCGGCCACTATGAGCAGGACGGGGACACGGCCAACGGCCCCGAGCCGATCGAATGGATCCCGGTGACAGACGGGGAGGGCCGACAGCTGCTGGTCAGCCGGTACATCCTCAATTTTGGCCCCTATCACAGCAATTACGCGGACGTTACCTGGTCCGGCTCCGAAATGCGGGCATGGCTGAACAGCACGTTTATCGCCGACGCGTTCACCGAGGCAGAGCAGGCCATGCTGCTGCCCTTCCCGGTCCGGGATGACCCCGCCGGGGAGACGGACGACCGGGTCTTCCTGCTCAGCGCCGCCGAGGCGGCTGCCCTGCTGCCGGACGACCGGGACCGCAAGGCGCAATTGACCGACTACGCGGCCCGGTTCACGGACGTGCACTACTACGACGCCCGGGCGTGGTACCTGCGCACGCCGGGCACGGAGCCCTGCTACGTGGCCACGGTGGACACCGACGGCAGGATCGATCCGGTCGGCTACCCGGTCCGGGGCAACGCGGAGCCGGGCATCCGTCCGGTGATCATGCCGGGCGCCGAAAGCGTCGTCATGTATTACGATATGGTCCGCCATGACACGGGCAGCGGCTTCGAAGGCGTCCTGATGCACCTGCGGGCCGATTCCCTGCAGCACCCGGAGAACAACGAAGCCCTGAGCGGCGCGGTCAGCTACCGCTATGGCATCGCGGACGAAAACTATGACTGGCAGAAGTCCGAGAACGGCCGGTATGCCTTCCGGATCTCCACCCGGTTCTTGGGCGTGGGCCTGATGGTCACCGCCACGGAACAGTACAAGACCAACCGCAGCGACGCCTATCTCACCCACTCCGCGCTGCTGGACGTGCGGACCGGCCAGCCGGTGCGCCTGGGCAGCCTCTTTACGGACAACGCGGCGAGGGGGCGGCTGCGCGCGCTGCTGCTGGACAAACTGGAACAGAGTCCGTTCAAGGACCAGTTTTATTCGACGCCGGCACAGATCGCGGACGATTTCATGACCTACGGCGCCGCCTGGGAGCTGACGGACACGGACTTCATCATCAAATACGACGAGTACGAGCTCGGCCCCCGCTCCATCGGCAGCTTCCAAATTGCCTTCAGCCTGGACGGAGACCTCGCTGGCGTCATCTCCGACGACTTCCGCCCGAAGACCTATGTCACCAGCGGCAACGTGTCCCTGCAGACGGCGGACCAGCTGCCGTCCGACCTGTCGGGCTGGGCAGTGTTCGGCCAGCCGGGCGCCCGCTTCCTCCGGATCGACGGATCAGTGTCTGACCTGACCGTGGCCCTGGACCATGAGACGGTCGCGCAGGCCAACTACCTGTCCCGCGCCATCGTCTGGCTGCGGGACGCGGAGCCGGGCGCGTACAGGGTCACCTACCACAGCGGCGGCAGTGAGGAAGAAAAGACATGGACCATGGGGCCGTAATGGGCCAGGGAGAACGATGGAAACAAAAACAGAACCGGTTCGGTGAATACAGGAGCATATCAGTAAGGAGGAGACACAATGAAGTACAGACACCTGATCATCCTGGCTTTGGCAGTATTGCTGCTGTCTTTGGCGGCACCGTCGGCGCTGGCAGCCCCGTCCGCTGCGGGATGCCCGAAATCGGAAAGCGGGACGCACAACTGGAAGCCCCGGCCCCAGAGTCCCTGGTGCGAACGGCCGGGCGGCATCGTGTATGTGTGCACCTATTGCGGAAAGAAGGTTTTTGAGGAATCCACCCCCGCCCTGGGCCACCTCTGGGGTCCGTGGACGGTGACGAAAGCGGCGTCCTGCAGCACGGAAGGCTCCAGGACCCGCACCTGCAGCCGCTGCGAAAAGGTGGAAACCCAGTCCATTCCCACCGCCGGCCACGCCTACAGCGCGTGGGCAGTGACCACGCCACCAACCTGCGAAGAGGAAGGCGAGCAGGCCCATGTCTGTGCCAGCTGCGGACGCATGGAAACCAAGCCCGTTGCGCCGCTGGGCCACGACTGGGATGAGGGGATGATCACCAAAAAACCCACCGCCACCGAGGACGGCGTGATGACCTTTACCTGCAAGAACGATCCGGGCCATACCAGGACCGAAGCCATTCCCGCCACGGGCGGCGATTCGCCGGCCGAGGGGCATCCGTCACTGTTTGTTTTTATTTCCTGCGATGGGCATATTCATAAGACCGGCGACACTTCAATAGATTGGGAAGATTTTCTGGTGGTGTATGTGACGGTCACAAATACCGGCGATATACCATTAAAGATCATTCTGCCCAAAGGTAACGAACATATCCTGAAGCCAGGTGGAATATTCACCTATAAAGATACGGTCAGAGTCAAATGGAGTGCTTCAGATTTAGGCGCTCATGATGATATCAATTATACGCCTGATGATCCCATGTACTACGGCACTTTTACCATTACAATCACCGTAGACGGATACGATCCGGACGGGATCATTGAAGAACCGCTGTGCACAAGCAACGAAGCCAGCCTGACCGTTTCGTTTCCCCGGGAGGACGCACCCGAAGAGACAGCTCCCGCCATATCACTGATCAAGGCAGCATCCAAACCCGAGGATGGGGATTATTTCAAGCAGGGCGAGCAGATCCACTGGAGCCTGACCGCTACAAATACGTCCGAAGAAACCATCACGGACGTGACCGTCACCGATAAAGGTAAGACGGTGGGCAGCTTTGACAGCATCAGCCCTGATGAATCCCAGCCCTGCAGTGTGCCGGACCACACCGTCACGGAGTACGAGGCGAAGGTCGTAGGCTATGTGAAAAACGCCGCCGTCGCCAAAGGCAAGGATGCGGAGGGCAATGAACACAGCTGGCCCAGCAACGAAGCCACCGCCCTGACCAGGAAGCCCCTGGACGAGGGTGAAGACCCGCTGGGTCCGGTCTACGGGCTGAATGTGGGCGTCAGCCTGACCAAGGCGGAGGTGCCCGGTCCCGCCAACGGGGAGTATTACCAGCTGAATGAGACCATCCATTATGTGATCACCGTGAAAAATACCGGCGAAGAGGAACTGAAGGACCTGGCGCTGACCGACAGCCTGGCCGGTTTCGCCACGATCGGCACCCTGGGCAGTCTCGCTCCCGGCGCGGAGAAGACATTCAGCTTCTCCTATACCGTGCAGGAAAGCGACGCCGGGCATCCCTTTGTGGTCAACAGTGCCATCCTCACGTACACCTTCGGCGACGGCATCTCCGGGACGCCCAGGATCAGTACCGTGTCCTCCAGGCTCAACGGCACCAACCCGCCGGGCTTTGACCCGGACCTGCTGCACCGGGGCAATGATTACTGCAGCATGATGCTGGACGCGCTGGGCGATACGGAAGCGCGGTATACCCTGCATACCTGCACGGAGCACCTGCCTGCCGCCCAGGCCGCCGAAGCCGCCGCGCAGGCGGGCGATTGGGACAAGGCTGTGGAAATCTGGCGCGGGGAGATCGAAAAGCAATACGCGGTCCTCTACGCGGCGGGCGACTCCGAAGCCAGGAGCGCGGTCATGGAAGAGAAAGCCCTCTTTGACGCATTCACCGCCAAATACGCGGACGCGGTGAACACGGAAGACGCCGCCCGGATGCGTGCGGACACGGACAGGACGTACGATATGCTGCTGGCCGCCGCCACCGGCACCCGCAGGGAAGCGCTGCTGGCGGAACGCGAACAGCTGTACGCCGCCATCGAAGCCTTCGGCAGCACCACAAAATCCGCTGCCCTGACGGAAATACTGCGGCTCAGGTGCGCGTTCCTGTGCTGCGCCATCCACACCATGCCGGAAAACCTGCCGGGCAGTATCACGGGCCAGCATACGGCCCTGGACGCCGCCGAAACGCATGAAACCAACGGACGGGAGATCTCCGGCCTGGAAGGCAGCGACAGTACGGTCGTCGAACGGTACGATGATACCGGCGCCACGGCGCTGAAAGAAACGGCGCGGATGGCCGTCAGCGCCGGAAACCGGGCAGTGGCCTTCAGCCATGCCTCGGTGGTGTGGCAGATGGCGCTGGACGACATCATGAATCCCCTCTATGAGGCTGCCGCTGAGGAGCGCAGGCAGGCCATCGCCGCCTGGCGCTTGACCCTGGACAGCCTGCGGCCGGCCGAACGCCGCCTGCTGACCATGATGTACAGCAGCAACCGGGCGATGCTCGAGGAACAGCTGATGAACCTGTATAAGGACGCCGTGCTGTGCACGGAGAAGATCCGCTGACAGCGGACAGCAGCAATGATAGTCACTGTTCACAGGGTGAACAGTGACCGTAGGGGGGATTGGCATCCCCCCTGCGTGACCCCCCACAGATTTGCCTGTCGGACCTTTGGTCCTCCCGGGCGGCAAATCTGCAAGGTAGAAATCGCTGACGCGATTTCGTCCTCGCACCGTACATGCCGCTGCTGCGGATTGTACG
>CACXEB010000395.1 GCA_902766515.1 uncultured Eubacteriales bacterium | reverse complement strand
GGTACGACCAACGGAGGTGGCAACCATGCTGCTCGCTGATACTTCTCCCATCCGCGTACTGGCCATCGCGCCGTACGAAGCCATGGCGACGGCCCTGCTGCATGCGGCGGAAACCTTTCCGGGGCTGCGGCTGGAAGCCTATACCGGCGACCTGAACGCGGGCCTGGACATCATCCGCCGGCTGGAGCTGGACGACTATGACGTCATCGTGTCCCGGGGCGGCACGGCGGACCTGCTCCGCTCGGAAACGGACCTGCCCGTCGTGGAGATCCCCGTGTCCCTGTATGACGTGCTGCGGACGATCAAGCTGTCCGAAAACTATACCGACAAGGCGGCGATCGTCGGCTTCCCGGGCGTGACGGAGAGCGCGCATACCCTGTGCAACCTGCTGCTGTTCGATATTCCGATCGAAACGGTCCACAGCCGGGAGGACGTCGCGCCGGCGCTGCAGCGCCTGCGGGAAAAGGGCATCCAGACCGTGATCTGCGACATGGTGACGCACGGCATCGCCCGGAGCGAAGGCTTCCAGGCCATGCTGATCACGTCCGGCGAGGGAAGCCTGCACCAGGCGCTGAAGGACGCCGAAAGCCAGGGCGGCACCTTCCGGCGCATCCGGTACGAAAACCTGTTCCTGCGCAGTATGCTCAGCCAGGACTCGCGGCACAGCGTGGTGTTCAACGAGCGCCGGGAGAAGGTCTTCGCCCTGTCGGATACGCTGACGGAGGAACCGCTCCAGGCCATGCGCCGACGGATTCCCAGCGTGCCGGACAAGGGAGAACTGCTGTTCTACTACCACAACGGCACCCTGACGCACGCGGTGACGGCCTCCTCCTTCATGCTCCAGAACGAAAAGTATTACCTGTTCCGCGACCAGCCGGCCCAGATCCCGCTGGGGACGGTGCACCCCGGCATCCGGTCCTACGACGCCCCGGAGTGCGAGGAGCTGTTCAACAACAGCTTCTTCACCGTCAGCGGCTCCATGGGCGACCTGGAGCAGCGGCTGACGCCGATCGCTGAATCGCGGCATCCCGTCATGATCATCGGGGAGGGCGGCACCGGCAAGGAGCAGATCGCCCGCGCCCTGTACCTGCATTCGCGTTTCCGCAATCACCCCTTTATCCAGATCGACGGGCCGCGGCTGAACGAGCGGGCTTGGGATTTCCTGCTGGAGCACCATGACTCGCCGCTGAGCATGGAGGGGACGGTGATCTTCTTCCAGCATATGGAGGAGATGTCGGAGCTGCGCCAGAAAGCGCTCCTGTCCCTGATCGAGGAGACCGGCCTGACGCGGCGCCTCTGGCTGATTTTCTCCTGCGACGTCAGGGAGGGCGAGACGCTGAGCGCCTTCATCCGGGCGCTCAGCATGCACCTGGGCCCGCTGTCGCTGAACCTGCCCACGCTGCGCAGCCGCAAGGATGAGATCCCGGCACTGGCCAGCCTATACCTGGGCAACCTGAACATGGAGCTGGGCAAGCAGCTCTCCGGCTTTGAGCCCGGGGCGCTGGAGATGCTGACCCGCTATGACTGGCCCGGCAACTATACCCAGTTCAAGCATGTCCTGCACGAGCTGACCCTCCTGACATCCGGCCCCTACGTGTCCAGCGCCGCCGTCGGCGAGCTGCTGGCGCAGGAGCGCAAGGTATACCGGCGCTCGCCGGAGCCGGTCGCCGGCCTGAACGTCGGCAGCATGACCCTGGACGAGATCACCCGCGCCGCGGCGCGCCAGATCCTGGCGGAAAACCACGGCAACCAGTCGCAGACCGCCCGCCAGTTGGGCATCAGCCGCACGACCCTCTGGCGGATGCTCGCGCAGGAGTAAAAATGCATAGTCCGAATCAGAAAACTGCAAAAACAAACAAAAATCATCGTTCATGGCAGGAGTTTTTGAAATTTCGGAGAATGCATTATGCGTTATTCCGTAAAGGAGGCGCTTTTCATGCCTTTAACCCTGTCTAAAACCTGCCAGGCGATCGCTCCATCCGCCACCCTGAAAATGAACGCCATCGTGGGCGAGATGCGCGACCGCGGTGAGGATGTCATATCCCTGAGCGTGGGCGAACCGGATTTCATGACGCCCGCGCATATCCGTGAGGCCGGCAAGCGCGCCATCGACGAAGGCAAAACGCGGTATACCGCCGCCAGCGGCATGCCCAGCCTGCGGTCGGCCATCGCGAAATACCTGCTCGAAGAGAAGGGCCTGCGGTACACCCGCGAGGAGATCATCGTCGGCAACGGCGCCAAGCAGACGATCATCGGCGCGCTGCAGGCGATGCTGAATCCGGGGGACGAAGTGCTTCTGCCCGCCCCGTGCTGGGTGAGCTATCCGGAAATGGTCAAGATGGCAGGCGGCACCGCGGTGTGGATCCATACCACGAAGGAGCAGGGATTCATCCCGACCAAAGCGCAGATCGAAAAGGCGATCACGCCGCGCACGAAGGCGCTGATCCTCAATTCGCCCAGCAACCCGACCGGCGCGGTCTGGAGCCGTGAACAGCTGGCCATGCTGGCCCAGCTGGCGGTCAAGCACCAGTTCTACGTCATCAGTGACGAGATCTATGAGAAGCTGGTCTATGACGGCGCGGAGCATATTTCCATCGCGACTCTGGGCAAGCAGATCTTCCAGCAGACCATCGTGATCAGCGGCTTCAGCAAGGCGTACGCGATGACCGGCTGGCGCCTGGGCTACGCCGCGGGTCCCCGGCCGGTGATCTCCGCAATGGCGTCCTACCAGAGCCACGCGACCGGCAATCCGAACTCGATCGCCCAGTACGCCGGCCTGGCGGCCCTCAAGGGCGACCAGACCTGCGTGGCCGATATGGCGGCCGCCTTCAGCCGCCGGCGGATGATGATGCTCAACTGCCTGAAGCGGGTGCCGCATGTCAGCACCTTCGTTCCGCAGGGCGCGTTCTACATCCTGCTCGACGTCCGCGATACCTTCGGCATGTCGCTGGACCAGAAGATCATCCACGACGCGAACGACTTTGCCGAGCTGCTGCTGAAAAATGCCCGCGTGTCCGTGGTGCCCGGGGACGCGTTCGGCGCGCCGGGCTATGTTCGGCTGTCCTACGCGATCTCCGACGAGCGCATCCTTGAGGCTGTCCGCAGGATCGGCAACTTCACCGACAAGCTCCAGAAGCACAGAATCCAGCGGATGATCAGCGCGTGATACGGTATCCGTCGCAGGGGAGGAAAGAAATATGAATATGGAAGAACTTCGGAAGTTTCTGAAACCCTCGATTGCCCTCGCAGTTGTCGGCGCCGTGCTGATGGTCCTGGGCCTGGTGTTCGGAATCGCCGGCCATGTGCTGGTGGCCCTGATCATTTTTCTGGTGATCGGTGGGTTCCTTCTCTTTCTGGGCGTGAAGGAGCAGACCGATTTCAAATGGATGATGGAGGAGTATGCCCGGCAGGGCGCCCTGGAGGATATCGCGGCTGATTTCGCCGCCGGCCGGACCTGGTCGAAGGACACCCTCCGGACGGGAGAAAAGTACTGCTACAACAAGGGCGCCGGCAAGGTATACCCGTATACGGATATCCGGAACGTGCACCAGTACGTCCACAAGACCAACGGCATTGAAGACCAGAGGCAGCTCCGGGCGGTCATGGCGGACGGCAAGACGGTGACCCTCTGCACCCTGAAGCTCCGGGGCCACTCGGATGAGGAGCTGCAGCAGCTGATCATGCTGCTGCTGAGCAAGAATCCGTCGATCACGGTGGGCTACAGGCGGTAACGGAAACGGCGCGCAAGCGGCGGGGACGCGGGATGCTATCATACAGCCGGACGCGGGACAGCACAATGTCCCGGGAAACTGGAGGTATGATCCATGAATCAGCAGGTATCAGGCAAGGGGCTGCTCATCCGGTTCGCCGCGCTGGCGCTGGCGCTGCTGGCCATCTGGCTGTACCGCAGCAACAGGACCTACACGTGCCATCTGTGCCACCGCGAGCAGACGGGCCTGTCGCATGTGGTGAAATACAACGGCCATAACATTGACCTGTGCGACAGGTGCTACACGACGCAGAAAAACCTGGGCAACATCACGAGATACTAAATACCGGTCAATGTTTGCATTGGTTACCGCATTTGACATTGACATTTGGTGGGGAAGTGTCTATACTGTAGGCCACAGGGATGTCCTGGGATGTTCGCCAGTTCTCTGTTGTTCCCCACATTTCAAAAAACGGGGCTCGGGTCGTTTTCAGGTTCGGCTGTCACGCCCCCTTGCCTTACGGCATGCCAGGGGACGGCAAAAGACCGCGCAGAGCT
>CACXEB010000394.1 GCA_902766515.1 uncultured Eubacteriales bacterium | reverse complement strand
TCCCCACGGGTAACGCTGGTCATCAGGTGATAATGGTCGCCGGTCCAGGTGGTGCCGATGCGGTTCATCGCCATCATGATGCCCTTGGCGCCGCCGTCTTCCACGCCCATCTGGAAGGGCTTGAGGCAGATCTCGCGGATCGCCTGCTCCTGGGAGAACACGCATACCTGGTTGTACGCGCTGCGGTTGGTCTCCTGGTCGTTCAGGGCGAAGTGCTTCATATAGACATAGACGCCTTTTTTCTGCACTTCGCGGATGATATCGGCGGTGATGAAGCCGGACTGGAGGGGATCTTCGGAGAAGTACTCGAAGTTGCGGCCGGAGAAAGGAGTACGGTGGATGTTGGTGGCCGGCGCGTACCAGCCTGCGGTCTTGGTCAGGATGGCGTCCTCGCCGATCAGCTTGCCGAACTCTTTCACCAGGTCCTGGTTCCAGGTCGCCGCCAGGGTGATGGTACGGACGTAACCGAAGCCGCTCTTGCCGGTGATGAAGTTGGAGATGCCCGCCGGTCCGTCGTATTCAAAGGTCTTGGGCTTTTGGATGGCTTCGATGGCCTTGGTGCCGTAGCCGGAGTTATTGAACAGCAGGTGCTGCTCGGAAAGCTTGGTCTGGTTGATCAGCTCATCCCACTGGGGATCGTCGAAGGCCTTGCCCTTCATGGACACCAGGGTGAGCGGGTTTTCGGGCGTCGCGCCGTAGACATAATCCTCCTTGGCAGGGAAGGATTGCTTGGCCAGTTCGTCCAGATCCACGCTGTCCGCGCCGCCCTTTGCCAGGGCTGCCGCCAGCTCGTCAGTGATCACCGCGGTGCCCGCCGTGCCGGCCGCGTCGGTATTCTTGGACAGGCCGGCCACTTCCCCGGTGCAATAACGCAGGCCGTTGTTGTCCATGGCTGCCCAGTTGCTCCGGGAGAGGTAGACCGCGTCCGGCAGTTCAGCGCTCGCGAACTGGTTGGTGACCTTGGCGCCGGTCACGGCGGTGTCCAGCAGCTGGAGCGCCGCCAGGTCGAAGGAACCGGCCATATCGGCCTTGCCGGGGGCCTGGAAACCCTTGGCGGCCAGTATGTTATTGACGGCGTCGTGCGCGTCCCGTCCGGCGGTCACAAAGTATTTGCCCGCGTCCAGGATCCAGGTCTTGTTGACCGCGAAGTCGTAGGAGGCGATATCCTTCAGGTTGAAGGTGACGGTCACTTTCTCGCTCTCGCCGGGCTTCAGTTCTTTGGTCTTGGCATAGCCGGCCAGTACCACCGCGGACTTCTCCACGCCGCCGGCGGTATAGGGGGCCTGGGCATAGATTTCCACCACGTCCTTGCCGGCGACTTTGCCGGTATTCTTCACATTGACGGTCGCGGTGACGGTGTTGTCCTTGCGCTCCGCCTTGAAGCCGCTCCACTCGAAAGTCGTGTAGGAAAGGCCGTAGCCGAAGGGGAACTGCACAGTGGAAGCGTAGTCAAACTCGCCCACGTTGGCGGTGCCCATGACCGCGTCCTCGTAGCGGGTCTCATAGTAGCGGTAGCCCACGTAAATGCCTTCGCCGTAGTTCATGTAGGCGTAGCCATTGGGGGTGCCGTCGGCGTTCAGGAAGCGGAAGTCACCGAAGTTCTGCATGGCGGGAGCGGAAAGGTTGTCATAGGTCCAGGTATCCACCAGGCGGCCGGAGGGGCTGACCTTGCCGGCGAAGATGTCCGCCACGGCGGTGATGCCGTCCGTGCCGGTGCCCGCGTACCACAGGCAGGCTTTGACACCGTACTCATCCTGCTCGATCTCGCCCAGCTCCATGGGATTGGCGGCGTTGATGACCAGGACGGTACCCGCGAAAGCGCCGCTGGCTTTGATGCCTTTCAGCAGGTCTTCTTCCTCGTCGGAGAGTTCCAGGTAATGCTTGTCAGGGTTGTTGCCGAAGCGGCCCATCTCCCGGGGCAGGTCGCTGCCTTCGCCGTTCTGGCGGTTCAGCACCACGATGGCGGCGTCGCCGTACTGGGAGAAAGTGCCCTTGACAGCGTCCGTGTATTCAGACCACGGGATCTCGTCGATCTTCCATTCGCCCATGGCGTCGCCGCCGCCGGGGCCCGCACCGGTGCCGTGCACATGCTTGGTGGAGCCGGTGAATCTGGTCAGCTCGGCATTGATCCCGAAGCCCGCCTTCTGGAGCGCGCCGGCCAGGGTATCCGACTTGATCTCGATGTCGCCGGATCCGGAGCCCGTAGTCACCGCGTTGACCGAGGAGAGGCCGAATACGCTCAGCCGGGCGCCGGCTTTCAGGGGCAGGAAGCTGTCCTCGTTGCGCAGCAGCACCACGCTTTCCGCCACGACGCGGCGGGTGTGATCCAGCTGGGCAGCGCGCAGGGCTTCCTCATCCTTGAACTCGCTGACGAAGTCCCCCGCCTGCGCGGTGGTCTTCGTGCCGCCGACAGTACCGAAATAATCGGTCAGCACGCTGTCCCACTTGGCGGTCAGTACGTTGGCCAGGATGCAGGCGATCAGCAGGACCGCCAGCACCGCGCCGTGGGTGATGAAATAAGATTTTTTGCTGTAGTTCTTTTCTTTGCTCATATTTTCCTCCGCACGGCGCGACAGCCGCATTCTCATTCAATCAGAAACCGGGAAG
>CACXEB010000393.1 GCA_902766515.1 uncultured Eubacteriales bacterium | reverse complement strand
GCTGAGAATGTATGACATAGTTACCTCCAGTTGAAATGTGACATTGAGCCACGCGCATTATATCAGTTTCTTGACCGTTTGTAAATATTCCGGCCACGCCGCTCACAGCGGAATATACCCGGCCTGCTGCACGCACTGCTGGCCTTCGGGGGAGGTGAGCCACTGGACGAAGCGCTCGGCATTCCGGTTTTCGGCGCGGTAGACGGCGTAATAGTACACGGTGTAGGGATAGGCGCCGGAGCGCAGGTTTTCCGGGGTGGGGGCCGCGCCGTCGACGGACAGGACCTTCAGGCTGCCCTCCTTGTAGAGGGCGTCCACATAATACAGGTAAGAATAGCCCAGCGCGTTGATGCCGCCGGTGAAATTGCCGACCTGGGCGATCAGGTCCGCCATGCCGTCGGAAATGAAGTTCTGCTCCGCGACCAGGCGCTCGCCCTGCATGACCATTTCTTCCATCGCCGTCTGGCTGCCGGAGCCGTGGGGCCGCTGGTAGGCCGCGATCATGCTGTCCGCCCCGCCCACATCGCTCCACAGGCGGATCTGCCCGGAATAGATCTTCCGGATCTGCTCGCTGGTCAGGCCGTCCACCGGGTTGTCGCGGTTGACCAGGAAGACGAAGGCGTCATAGCAGATGGGCACCAGCCGGAGGTCCGCCCCCGCGTCCAGCGCCGCCTGGCGCTCGTCCGCGTTGGGTCCCGTGCCCAGCACGATGTCGACGGGGTGCGTATCGTCCATCATCACGCTCCGGGAGACGATGGTCACCATCGGGTTGGCGGCCCCGCGCGTCAGCCGGTCGTAGGCGTAGGGCGTGGTGGAGAAATTGACAAACCCGTTCAGGTCGGATTCCGGCAGGTCCAGCCATTGCCGCGCCAGCTCCATGGCCAGCGGCACGCAGACCGTGGAACCGTCGATGGACGGATAATCGCCCCAGTCACCGATATACAGGCCTTCAGATCCCTCCAGCGGCCGGCTTTCACCCAGTTGGAAATCCGTCGGATCGGGCACGTACCGCTGCCAGCCTTCCTCCTTGGCCAGGGACTGGTTGATCTGTCCCCAGGACCCGGAACCCGCGCCTTCCGCGCAGGCAGCGCCCGCCAGCATGACCAGCATCATCACCGCACACAGCCACTTCTTCATACGATTTATCCTCCGTTATTCTTCTTCCGGCCAGACCTCACAGAAGTCGGCCCCGTTCAGCCAGCCCTCCGCGTACGCGGTGCGCACGCGCAGCCAGCCGTTTTCCTCCTGAAGCACCCGCGCCTGATCGCAGGGATAGCACGGGACAGCCGCCGCGCCGCCCGGCGCGTCATACAGCCAGGCCACCCCGCTCTCCCCGGCGGGCGTGATCAGCCCCGCCCGGCGGCCGTCCGCCTCGCGGTACAGCCGGCATTCCCGGATCGGAAGGCCCTTCACGCCGATCTCGTCCTCAGCATCCTCGTCGGGATAATAGAAGTCGGCGGTCCCCGCCTCCCCGTCTATTCCGGAAAACACGCAGAGGTCCGACGATACGGCAGCGCCGTCATCGGTACTGACCGTTCCGGCAAGCGGCCTGCCGTCCGTCACCCGGAAAAGCGGCTCCTGCGGATCGCTGCGGAGCACGTCAAAGTCAAACCATTTCCAGATCCCCTGCATGCTCTGCCAGTCATATTGGCGGTCCCCGCCCCGGCCCGACGCGGCGCGCTCAATGTTCACCCCTGCGCCCGCGTCCATCCATCCGGCCGGCTCGGTATCATCGGCGGCCGCGTAGTACGGCACCGGGCTCACGCCATCCGCCGGCACCACCCGGGCCGGATACCAGACGCTGTCCGGGCTGTCCGGTTCCCCGCTTTCACCGGTGGCGCCGTTATCCCCGGTATAATGGGAGAAATTCTCCGGCTCCACCGACCGGGTGTCCAGCGCGGCGCTCAGGCCCGGCGGCAGGGACAGCCGCTCCAGGCTCACGCAGCAGGAAAAGGCGTTCGGCGCCAGGTCCGTGACCGTCAGCGGCACTGTCAGGCTCTGCAGCCGCACGCAGTCGGCAAACGCGTATTCCCCGATCCGGCGCAGGCCAATGGGCAGGGAAATCGTCTGCAGCGCCAGTTCCGCCTGGTCGTCCTGAAACGCCCGGTCCGCGATCTCCGTCACGCCGCGGGGCACGTCGTAGTGGGTCGCCCTCCGGCCGTCCGGATACCTGAGCAGGGTCTTCCCGTCCGCGCTGAACAACACGCCGTCGATGCTCCTGTACCGCGGGTTGCCCTCCTCCACAACATACGCGCCGATGGTGGAATACTCCCCGTCCGGGATCTCACAGTCATACCCTGCCGGGATCACCATTCGCCCGAGTGTCACCCCATAGAAAGCATCCGCCCCGACATAGCGGATGCCCGGCGACAGGACCAGTTCTTCCGCCTCAAGAAAGACCATCGCCATACCGCCCAGCACGCGCAGGCTGTCCGGCAGGACGATGCGGCGCACCCGCTGGCCCTCCAGCCATTCCCTGTCGCCCATTCCCCAGTCCAGGTTGCAG
>CACXEB010000392.1 GCA_902766515.1 uncultured Eubacteriales bacterium | reverse complement strand
TGCCGCACGGCACCGGCAAAAAGGTGAAGGTGCTCGTATTCGCCAAGGCTGACAAGGCCAAGGAAGCCGAAGCGGCCGGCGCGGACTATGTCGGCGATGCCGATCTGGTCGCGAAGATCCAGAGCGAAAACTGGTTCGACTTTGACGCCTGCGTCGCCACCCCGGACATGATGCCCGTCATCGGCCGCATCGCGCGTCTGCTGGGCCCCAAGGGCCTGATGCCCAACCCGAAGTCCGGCACGGTCACCATGGATGTCGCGAAGGCTGTCAACGATATCAAAGCCGGTAAGGTCGAGTATCGTGTGGACAAGACTTCCATCTGCCACTGCCCGATCGGCAAGGCGTCTTTCACCAGCGAACAGCTCACGGAAAACCTCCGCGTGCTGATGGAAGCGATCATCAAGGCCAAGCCGGCCACCGCCAAGGGCACTTATGTGCGTTCCCTGTACATGAGCTCCACGATGGGCCCGTCCATCCGCCTGAACAGCCTCAAGTTCTGATCAGGGCACCGAAAGACGGAGGTTCAGATATGTTGTTAGTACTTCAGATTCTGATTGTCATCGCCGCGCTTGCGCTGATCGTTTCTGTTATGCTGCAGAAGTCCGACAGCGACGGAGTCAGTTCTCTGATGGGCGGCAGCAGCGACACATTCTTCGGTAAGAATCAGACCAACACGCTCGAGGGCAAACTGGCGCTGATGACCAAGATTTCCGCGGCCGCTTTCGTGGTGCTGGCGATCGTGATCATGATTGTCGCCTGATACGGCTTCCGGCGGAGCCCCTGCCGGCATGCGGCATCACGCCCTTGCTGACTGTGGCCCCGCCATCCGTATGAGTTTGTACCTTGTACAAAAGCGCGTCCGGCAGAACATTCCTGTTCGTCGGCCGCGCTTTTTTCTCTGTTTGCACGTTCGCCCATAGAAGGAGCAGCTATGATTGTCCTGGCAGTACAGCATCTGACAAAATCCTTCGGCGGCCATGAGGTGCTGAAGGACGTTTCGTTCACCCTGCAGCAGGGCGACCGCCTGGGGCTGGTCGGGGTCAACGGCTGCGGCAAGAGCACGCTGCTCAGGATCCTGGCCGGCGAATATACCGCCGACGGCGGCACGATCAGCCTGTCCAAATCCCTGCAGCTGGGCTATCTGGCCCAGCAGAGCCCGGCAATACACGGCCGGACGGTCTACCAGATCATGGACGCTGTCTTTGAGCCGGTCCGCCAGATGGAAAAGCGGCTCCGGGCAATGGAAGAACAGATGGCCGGCACGCAGGATGAAACAGCCCTGCAGCGCCTGGGCGACAGCTATGCCCGCCTCAATCAGGCCTTTGAAGACGCAGGCGGGTATGATTATCCCTCCAGGATCCAGGGCGTGCTCAAGGGTCTGGGCTTCACAGGCGCGATGCAGCAGCAGGACAGCGGGCTGCTTTCCGGCGGCGAGCTGACCCGGCTTTACCTGGCGCGCCTTCTGCTGCAGCGGCCCGATATCCTGCTGTTGGACGAGCCGACCAACCACCTGGACCTGTCGGCGCTCAACTGGCTGGAAAACTACCTGTCCGACTACCCCGGCAGCGTCCTGGTCGTCAGCCACGACCGCTATTTCATGGACCGCGTCTGCGACGGGATGATCGAGATGGCCTTCGGCGTGACCGAACAGTATCCGGGCAATTACTCCCACTATATGGACCTGCGGGCCGAACGCTGGCTGAGCCGCGAGCGCGCCTACGATGCCCAGCAGAAGGAGATCGCCCACCAGATGGAGGTCATCCGCCGCCTGCGCTCATTCAACCGTGAAAAATCGATCAAGCGGGCTGAAAGCCGCGAGAAGATGCTCGACAAGATGACCCTGCTGGAGCGGCCGGAGGAAGAAAAGCAGGTGTTTTTCAGCTTTCACGCCCGCAGCCGTACCGGCGACGACGTGCTGAGCGTACGGAAGCTGACCAAAGCCTTCGGGGACCGCACGCTGTTTGCAGACCTCAGCTTCGAACTCAGGCGGGGTGACCGCGTGGCGCTGATCGGCCAGAACGGCATCGGTAAGACGACGCTGTTCCGCCTGATCACCGGAGAGGAAGCCGCCGACAGCGGGGCCGTCATCTACGGCGCCAATGTGGACATCGGCTATTATGACCAGCACCAGCGCGGGCTGTCGCCGGAAAAGACCATCCTGGACGAGGTCTGGGACGTGTTTCCCCGGATGGACCAGACGCAGATCCGTTCCGCCCTCGGGCAGTTCCTGTTCACCGGGGAGGACGTATTCGAGCAGATCAAAAACCTGTCCGGCGGCGAGCGCGGCCGGGTCGCGCTGACCGAGCTGATGCTTCGGGAGGATAACCTGCTGCTGCTGGACGAGCCGACCAACCACCTGGATATGAACAGCCGCGAAGTGCTGGAAAGCGCGCTGGAGGGCTTTGAGGGCACCATCCTGGCCATCAGCCACGACCGCTATTTCATCAACCGCTTCGCCACCCGGGTGATGGAGCTGACAGACGAAGGCCTGAACATCTATCTCGGCAATTATGACGATTACCTCGCGGCGAAAGAGCGGGAGGCCGCGCCCATCGATCCCTGGCTGGCGGCAGGACAGACGCTGACCGAGCAGCGCCGCGAAAAGAGGAAGCAGCGTGACGAACAGGCCCGCCTGACCGAGCTGAAGCGCGAGGTCAAACGGGCCGAGCAGGCAGTCAGCCAGGCGGAGGCGGCCCTCAGGGAGTTTGAGCGTTACATGGAAACGCCGGAGGCCTACGAGGACAAGCAGGCCAGTGACGCGACCACGGCCAGGTACACGCAGCTCAAGCGCGACCTGGACGACGCCTATGCCGCCTGGGAAGCGGCGGAGGAGGCCCTGGCGGAAATCAGCTGATCCAGCGTCAGGACTCGTTCACCAGCTTGCCCGTCATCCATTCGGGCACCAGCGCGAACATGAGGGTGTGCGGACCGGCGTGGGCGATCTCGTGTTCAATATACGCCTCGTCGGAGGTGAACTTGCGGCTCAGCGCCCTTGCCATGGCAAAGACCGTTTCCGGATCCCTGACCATTTCGATCCGCCCGAACACGATGACCGATTTCACGTTCAGCGCCCAATCGCCTTCCTTCCGGTATCCCGCGTCGTACACGCAGAACGACGCGCGGTTCTCCCGCCGGATCGCGTCGATCTTGTGTCCTGTCGGGCCACTGTGGAAATAGAGCCTGCCGTCCTCCGGGCAATAGTAATGGTTGAGCGGTATGCCGTACGGATAGCCGCCATCCCCCAGCACGGACAGGACGCCGCGCTTCTCTTCCGTCAGGATACGCACGCATTCCTCCCGCGTCAGCTGCTGCTTTTTGCGGACCATCTCCCGGAACATCGTTCCGCCCCCTCTCATCATCGGCTTTTATACGATTATCTGAACGCTTCGTTAGTCTGCCCCGTCTGCTCCGCCTGAACACTTTCCGAAGGAATCAGGCCGGTGCAGATTTTTTGCATATCGGTCATGTAGGTGTTTCCCTGCGTATCCGTCAGTTCAAAGGCCGCGTACAGCACTTCGGAACGCTGCCCGTCAACGGATAAGCGCAGCCTGAACGGTCCGTCACAGGAACAGTCCTGCGCCTGATGGGGGTCGTCATGCTGATCCAACGGCCATGCGTCAAACGGCAGGATCTCCCCCATTTCATTTGTCAATGGATTCCGGTACTCGCACATGAAGGTGACGCCCGGACACCTGCCCGGGTTTCCAGCGGCGCGCCGGGTATAGACACCGGTCAGTTCGTCATATACGGACAGGGCTGTCAGGGTCATTTCCCCGCTTTCCGGATCAGGCGCGTACTCGCCCACAACGGGCCGGTCAGGCAGCGCCTGATCATTGCCATGCGGGTACAGATCGACCAGGTACGTGCCCTCCTCCGTCATCCGGCAGGACAGCGCGCCGGTCACCGGCTGCAGCAGGCGTTCATCGAAGGCCTGAAGCGTTTCGCCGCGGTAAGCGCCGCGGAGCCATGCGCCTTCCTCCCCCTCCGTTTCCGACGCCGTCAGCTGTACATCGTCAGACATATAAACGCGATAAAAGGACTCATCCACCGTATCATACACGTCTTTCATAAAGACGGCCAGGCGGGCGCTGGCCAGGTTTTCCGCCTGGTCCCGCGTTAAATAACAGGAGAGCTCCTGCCGGTCCGCCTCCCAGCGGAGCCGGTCCAGTTGGTTCCAGCGCGTCAGCTGTTCCCCGGACATGATCCGGCCATACGCGTCCACATACGCCGCGTAGCCGGGACTGCCGCTGACGCTTCCGTACCGGCTCCCCCACTCCGCCGCGAACTTCCGCTGATTGCGGAAGGGATGGTACACGGAGAGCCCGTGGCTGCCTTCCACATTCGTCCTGGAGCAGACCACCGCCTGCGCCACCGCCTCCCGGAGCGACTCCGCACCCTCGGGATCCAGCACCGCACAGCACTCGGTCAGGGAAACCAGGTCCGCCAGATCGTAGCCATCGTTTCCGGAAAGGGGCGCCCTGCTTTTGCCGAATCCCGTCGCGCCAAACCGCAGCTTCGCGATCTCCGGAAAGGACGCCCGTGAAAGCCGGTCAGCGATCTTCTGGTAGAAATCACTCATCAGGCGCTCGATCTCCCCGACGCGGGACAGATCGGTACAGGCAAGGGTCAGCTCTCCCTGATCCAGGTTTTCTCCTTCAAAATACGCATCGACGACCCGCCGCCCCGTTTCCGCGGCACCGGCGTCCTGTCCGATGTCCCCGAGAAACGCGTAGTTCCATCCGCCGGCCGGCTCCTCCGCCTGGGAGGCGATCATATAGTCCGCGTAGGGCGCCAGCCGGCCTGCCACCTCCACTGTACCCATCAGGCCGGCGTCAAAGCCGATCCAGTTGAGCTTCCGCTGCCCGAAGGGACTCCGGGCCAGCGCATCCGTGATTTCGTCCAGGGTCAGACGGTCGCCGCCGAACCGCTCGTCCCAGCAGACGCCCTCCATCGGGCCGCCGCCATGGCCCCACAGGATCAGCGCATATTCCTCTGCCGGCCGGTGCTCCGCGCCGTATTGCAGGAACCGGGTCAGCGTTTCCGGGGCGCCCATGCTGCCCGGTTCCCACAGTTCCAGGACGCGCTGCCTGTGCGGTCCGATCTCCGCCAGGACCAGCCGGTCCGCCGGGTAGCTGTTGGCCCAATGGCCTGATCCGCCCGCCAGCACCAGGACGGATACTTCCTCCACAGGGATGCCGGCGTTCAGCATTTCCTGAAGATCGGCGGTGGCCGTTCCGCCGGCGCTTTCCAGATTGCTTCCGCACATATAGACCATCAGCGTCAGCCTGCGCTGGGGCTGCGCGCCGGATGCCTGCGGGTTTTCCGGCGTATCCGCGTCCGCCGCCGCGGCCGGCGCCGGTTCCGATGCATAGCTGAAGTACATGGACCGCGCCCTGGGATCATACATGGCAGCCGCCTGTCCCGTGCGGCGCCAGTTGGCCATGACCGCGGCCAGGAGCCGGCCCGCGCTGTTGTAAGCCGCCTGGTAATAATGGAAGGCGTCCCGCATCAGGCCACGGTCCCGGAAACCCGCCAGCGCCATCGTGCCCATGATGACATCCGGCTGCTCGTGGGCCAGTTCGTTCTGGGCCCGGATGATATCGCCGTAATCCAGCCCGTCCGCGCCGTTGTATTCGCCGATGCGGCAGAGGAAGCACTTCTCCACGCCC
>CACXEB010000391.1 GCA_902766515.1 uncultured Eubacteriales bacterium | reverse complement strand
GGCGCAGTCCGGAAGCAGGCGCTTGAAGACCGCGGGCGCTTCGCTCAGCCGGTAGTAGGAAAACGGAAAGGACTCGAAGAGCGCGTCTCTGCCCTTGTACGTGGTCGTGACGGTCTTCCCGCCGTCGTTCACGGTGATGGTCACGGAGGTGTCGTCGGTCACTTCCTCGCCGCCGTACATGGCCAGCAGGGCTTCGCTCTCGGCGTACACGGGGAAGATCACGCCGGTGATCTCCCTTCCGTCGGTCATGAAGTGGAACGATCCGCCGACATACGTCTTCATCAGCGGCTTCACCCGTGTGGCCGAGGTCACGGAATCATACAGGCCGCCGGTGGTCTCCGCGTCATAGAACAGGTCGTACGGGATCGTCATCAGCACGTACACGCCCTCGTCTTCCGCCGCGGCGGTCGCGCCGAGGCAGGAAAGCAGCGACGCCAGCGCCAGCAGCCACGCAAACAGTTTCTTCATCTTCAGGTCCCCTTTCTTGCTTCATCGGTTGCTTTTTCGATGGTGACAGCGGTGCCGGTCACCACCGCTCCGATCATATCGGAGGAGAACATGCTGAAATCCACATCCACGGCGATCATTGCGTTGCCGCCGGCCGCGATGGCATGGTCAATGGCGTAGGACATGGCATTGTCCTTGGCTTCCTCCAGTTTGGCGGTGAAGCTGCTGCTTTCAATTCCCAGCAGGTCCGCCCAGGCGGCCCTGGCGGAAGACCGGAGGCCGGTGCCCATCACGGAGGCGCCGGTGACGATCCCATGATAATTGACGATCCTGTACCCTTCGATACTGTGGCTGGTGACAGCGAGGAATTCGCGCCTCAGCTGCCGGCGGTGGACCGCCATCTCCACCTGGCGCGCCTGCTGCTGCGTCAGCAACTCCTTCCGGGCTTCGGCGTCCCGCTCCTCATCGATTTCCGACATCACGCCGACCGTTTTGCCGCCCAGGTAATCCATTACCGCGCTCCGGCCTTCGGGGCACAGTTCCAGGACATCGATACAGGCGGTCAGCTCATCGTAGGTGGCCATGGCGCCTGAGTCGTCCTCTGCGGCGCACAGGTCGGACAGCAGGGTGATAAAATGATCGACGGTTTCGGGGCTTTCCTCATAACAGTCCCGGCAGAAGCAGCCCTCAAAGTCATCGGCAATATATATCGGATCGATGGGTTTTCTGTCCCAGCATTTGATGCAGCGCATGGTGTTTCACTCCTGTTTTGATTCGTTGCGGTTGGATGTTTTGCTGCGCTCAGGGCGCGGCGTTCTTTACAAACATGATCTCGGAGATGCAGACGTCGTTTTTGAAGGCGGAACCGTTGTAGATCGTGTCGATCCGGACGCGCACGCCGATGACGTTGGTTTGGCCGGGCATGTCGATGACCTTCCAGTCCTTGCGGGTCTTGTCGTCCTTCAGGGAGACGGTGCGGAGCTTCTCATAATCGCCGCCGGTCGCGTACCGGACGAACAGGGTGATCTTCCTCGGACGGCTGTTGCGGGCATACTGGGCTGCGCCGTTCTCGACCCGCCAGTTGCCGTTCTTCATCCACATTGCGTCGAGGGAGACGGGCGCGTCGAACGTGAACTCCAGGTAGGCTTTGCCCGGTTTGGTCGTCTTGGTGGAGAACTCGTAGACCGTGTTCTCGTCCCCGTCGATCACGCGCTCGGGGATATAGGCGGTCGGATCCTTGCTGCCTTCGATGTAGCTGGTTGCGGTCACCCAGCTGACGGGGACCTGCAGGTAATCGGGCTTGCCCGGGATGGGCAGCAGCGTCACGGCTGCCGGTGCGGGCGTCTCCGTGGACGCCGGCTGGAGCTCCGGCTGCGCCGCGGACGGTTCTGCGGTGGGCGTCCAGCCAATGACCGCCGTATCCGTCGGCGCGGGGGTCTGCGGCGCGGCGGTCGGGGCGGGCGTTGCCGTCGCCGCGGCCTCCGTCCGTCCGAGCCGGTTGTAGACGACGGTGTAGTGCCGCTCGTCCAGCCAGTCCTCCACTGTGGTGACCGAGGACGAAGCGTCCGTCATCAGGATCGCGCCCTTTTTGCGGTTCAGGGTCAGCAGGGCGTTGAAATTGTCTGTCTCAAATCCCATCGTCTTGCCGTCCAGCGCTTCCAGCGGACCGGAGAAGACCGTGCGGCTGTCGAACATGATATGCATCAGCAGGCCGCCCTGGCCGTCCGCGAGGATGTTGATCCGGGACGTCTGGTCGCCCTCGGAAGCCCACTGGCCCGGCCAGTCGACGGTGTAGAGGGCGGTGTCCTCCGGATCCTCATACCACAGGTCCTGGTACGGCGCCGGCCGGAAGACGAAGCGGCGGTTTTCAAACAGGGTCGCGTATTCGGTCTCCGGGTCCAGGATGTCGCCGTCCGTGACGACCAGATACAGCGCGCCGCTGGGATCGCGTGTCAGCGTGCCGACGAATTCGCCGTTTTCCGTCATGAAAGCCAGCCGTCCGTCGCGCGTCGGGATGGCGTTCGCCTCAAAGCTCAGCGTTCGCAGGAAGGAAGCGGCGATGCGCAGCGTGCCGTCCGCCCGGTCCTTGATCATGAGCTCGCCCAGGGTATCGTCGCGGGTCATCCAGCAGCCGATCCAGCCTGCGTCCAACGGTGCGGCGGTCGGTGTGACGGTCAGCGCGGCGGTGACCGCCGGCGTCATGACCGGCGTGGGGACCGGCGTCAGTGCGGGGACGGCCGTCACGACGGGGGTGACTGCCGGCGTGGCCGCGGCTGTCACCACAGGTGCCTGCGTGGGGACCGGTGACGGCGCAGGTGTCGGCGTGACGACGGGTGTGGGGACCGGTGACGGCGCAGGTGTCGGTGTGACAACGGGTGTGGGGATCGGCGTCAGCACAGGTGTCGGCGTGACGACAACCGTGGGGACCGGTGACGGTTCAGCGGTGGCATCGGGTGTCTGCGTGGGTTCCGGAGGGATGGTGACGATCGTGTCGGTCGTTGCCGGCAGCGGCACGGACGTAGCGATCACTTCCAGCGTTTCGGTGGGAATGCGCGACGGCACAGGCGTTGCGGTCGGCGCAGGCGTTGCGGTGACCACGGGCGTCTCCGTCGCGG
>CACXEB010000390.1 GCA_902766515.1 uncultured Eubacteriales bacterium | reverse complement strand
CGCTCGGACTACCTGCACCTGATCCAGAAGGACGACCTGCTGAACATCCGCGTGCCGGAGGAGAACCCGTATTTCCGGGATATCGGCGGCGTGCTCTTCAGCAGGGACGGAAAGGACCTGCTGCTGTATCCGAACGGCAGGACCGACACGGAATACCGCGTCCCGGAGGGCACGGAACGAACGGACGAGGAGTGCACCTTCGGCTATCGCTGCAAAGTCGAACGGCTGGTGCTGCCCGCCAGTTTCCGGGAGCTGGGCGGCGCCAAGCTGTTCCGGACTGTGATCAGCGAATTCGTTGTGGCGGAGGACAACCCCTGCCTGACCGCCATCGACGGGGTGCTGTTTTCCCGGGACGGGAAGACGCTGGTGATGTATCCGCCCGGACGGACGGACGCGGAGTATGCCGCGCCGGAGGGCACGGAGCGCATTGACGACTGGGCCTTCACCTGCAATGAGCACCTGGAGCGCGTGGTGCTGCCGGATTCCGTGCAGTCCATCGGCGAATGGGCGTTCAGCGAGTGCGAAAAGCTCACCTCCGTGCGGCTGCCGGCGCGCATGCGCTCCATCGGCGAAGGCGCGTTCATGGAGTGCTTTCAGCTCAGGGAACTCCGCCTGCCGGAAGGGCTGACGGAGCTGCCGTGGCAGGTGCTGTGCTATACCGGCCTGAGCGGGACCCTGCGCCTTCCCGAGGGGATCCGGGAGATCGGCGGCGAAGCGATCGCGCAGCTCCCGGGGCTGACGGATATCTACTGGCCGGACAGCCTGGAGCGGATCTGGGACTGCACCGCCGATAACCGGGAGGACTGGACGGTCCACCCGATCGACCTGGTCTATGGCTGGAATGATACCGGCGTGGCGGACTATACCGTGGTCATGCATGCGCACGAGGGCACCTTTGCCGCCGGGCTGTTTGAGTACTATCCGCACATTCTCACCCCGCCCGGCGAGGACAGCATGGACCTGGCGGGATACACGGCGGCCGTGCAGCGGGCGATGGCCGCAGCAGGCCATGAAAACGCCCGCCTGCGCAGCAGCGAGGGCATGGACTGGCTGCCGGAAAAGCCCCTGGTCGCGTATGCCCCGCATGAGGCCGCCGCCGTGTTCGAAGAGGACGGGGCGCTGCTGCTGTGCGGCTTTGACGACTCGGACGGGGACTGGCGGCTCCGGTGGATCAACCGCCGGATCTTCGCCGGGGGTGTCGCGCCGGTCCTGCTGGCGTACTATGGCAGCGACACGCTGGAGATCATCCTGCCCGACGCAGCCGGCGCCGATGACGCGGTCGGATACCGCTTCGAACGGGCAGACGGCGCGATGCGGCTGGCCAGTGCCCAATGGTACCGGAACTTTCAGTCGTATGAATGCGAAGTGCTCCGCCAGTGCGCCGTTTCGGACGGCGAGCTGGTGTATGCCGGGCCGGATACATGGGACATCGAAGAGGACGCCTCCGGTCAGTACATCGATGTGTTGATCCCCGGCGCGGAGATCGCGCGCCGCCCGGCAGGCAGCCTGGCGATCGAGACCTTCGAAGGCCTGCAGGGCCCGTGAAGCCCTCCCGGACGCGCGGCAGGTCCCCTGCCGGACGCGATGCCGGCCGACATGTACAGGCGAATAAAACATATCCTTCTGAAAACGCAAATCGGCGGCGGAGAGGCTCAGAAAAACAGCCTCTCCGCCGCCGCCTTGCATGTTGCCGGCACCGGGCCGGATGAACCGGGATCAGAATCAGCCCATGCGCTCCGCGGCCCGCAGGGCGCTCAGGATCACCTGGTCCATGTCGTAGTATTTGTATTCGCCGAGGCGGCCGCCGAACAGCACGCCGTCCTCCCGGGCCGCGAGGGCCTGGTAGTCCCGGAGCAGCGCCCCGTTCCGGTCGTCGTTGACCGGATAATAGGGCTCATCGCCGGGCTGCCATTCGGAGGAATACTCGCGGCTGATGACGGTCTGCGGCAGCTCGTTGCCGTCCTCGTCCCGGCCGAACTCGAACCACTTGTGCTCAATGATCCGGGTATAGGGCGTTTCGGCGTCGGTATAGTTGACCGCGGCGTTGCCCTGGTAGTTCGGCATGTCCAGCACTTCCGTCTCGAACCGGACGGAGCGGTAGGCCAGGTGGCCGAGGCGGTAGCCGAAATAGGCGTCGATGGGGCCGGTATAGACCACCCGGTCCGCGAGCGCCCGGAGGGCTTCCCGGTCGGCCAGGTAGTCCGTATTGAGCCGGACCGCAATATGCGGGTCATCCAGCATCCGCTCCACCATCCGGGTATAGCCGCCGATGGGAATGCCCTGGTACAGGGCGTTGAAGTAGTTGTTGTCAAAGGTCAGCCGGACCGGCAGGCGGCGGATGATGAAAGCGGGCAGTTCGGTGCAGGGCCTGCCCCACTGCTTCTGCGTATAGCCCTTGATCAGCTTCTCATAGATATCCGTGCCCACCAGGGAAATCGCCTGCTCCTCCAGGTTCCTGGGCTCGGTGATGCCGGCGGCGGCCCGCTGTTCGGCGATCTTCGCGGCCGCCTCGGCCGGGGTGACCACACCCCACATCCGGTTGAAGGTGTACATGTTGAAGGGCAGGGAATACAGCTCGCCCCGGTAGTTGGCCACAGGGCTGTTGGTGAAGCGGTTGAACACGGCGTAGGTGTTGACATAGTCCCACACCGCCCGCTCGTTGGTATGGAAGATATGGGCCCCGTATACATGGACGTGGATGCCCGCCATCTTCTCCGTGTAGACGTTGCCGGCGACATGGGGGCGCTTGTCAATCACCAGGACGTTTTTGCCCCGCTTCGCCATTTCACGGGCGAACACGGCGCCGTACAGCCCCGCGCCGACAATCAGCAAATCAAACTGTGCCAAATCATGCCCTCCCTCAGAACGCGGCCAGCGCCTGTTCCTGCGCGGCGATCACGCGGTCGCACCAGGCGTCGAAGACGGGATCCTCGCGCTGGCAGATCTCCGGATGCCGGATGATGTACTCCAGCGCGATCCGCGCGCCCTGGCTGAAGGGCACGTTGGTCCGCATGGCCGGGACGAGCCGCTTGAGCTTGGTATTGTCAAACAGCACGGACACCGCCTTGTCCCCCAGCAGCGCGCCCGAGAAGTCGTAGCCCTCCGCCTTGCCAGCCGCCGCCAGCCAGTCGGATGCCACGTGGCAGACTTTCAGCGGCACATGCAGCGCATCCGCAATGGTCTGGTAGATCTGGTTCCAGGTCAGCGCCTCGTCGCCGGTGATCTGGAAGGCCTCGCCGATCGCCAGCGGGTGGCCCATCAGGCCGGTATAGCCGATGGCGAAGTCCGT
Source organism: uncultured Eubacteriales bacterium (assembly GCA_902766515.1). The sequence goes on along the minus strand of CACXEB010000390.1, from coordinate 1,230 downwards.
GTTGAAGGTCAGGTGCCACAGGGAGGAGCCGTCGCCGTGGATGATGACCTGCTTGCCGTCCAGCATCCGGCGGACGACCTGCCAGAAGCCCATCTGCCCATGCACCGCGACCGGCAGGGCGCGCTCGTCATAGGTATGGCTCGGGCGGATGATGGTCACGGGGAAGCCGTCCTCACGGTAGGCGCGCATCAGCACCTCCTCGCAGGCGATCTTGTCCCGTGAATACTGCCAGTAGGGATTGGCCAGCGTTGTGCCCTCGGTGATGAAGGGGCTGCGGACCGGCTTCTGGTAGGCGGAGGCCGAGCTGATGTACATGAACTGTCCCGTCTTGCCCGTGAACAGCCGGATGTCCCGCTCCACAGCGTCGGGGGTGAAGCCGATGAAGTCGCTGACCACGTCGAAGGTCATGCCGCTGAGCTTCTCCCGTACATCGTCCTCGTCCCGGATGTTCGCGCGGATCACATGCACGCCCTCCGGCACGACCTCGGGCCTGCTCCCCCGGTTCAGCAGCCAGATGTCCCAGCCGCCCTGGGTCGCCAGCCGCTTGATGATCGCGGTGCTGATGGTGCCGGTTCCGCCGATAAACAATGCTTTCATTCGCAGCTCCTCCTTTTTGTCACAGGCAGAACCAGGCTGCCCGCAGTACATTCATGTAATCTGTCGTGACCAGGCGGATGGTCAGGTCATCCACCGGCCTGAAGCCCGGATAGTAGGAATACTTGACGGCGTCCCGGGGCTGCCGGTACGTGATGTCGAAGGTGAACCGCTTCGGCAGCTCGATGCGGGCATGGGACAGGTCCTGGCGGAGCGCCGCCTCCGCAGCCTCCCGGATCTCCCGGTGGACGAGCACCGGCGCCTTGCAGCGGGTCAGGCCGCCGTATCCGTCCTTGACCGCCACGGTGACCAGGGACGGGTGCAGGGGCCTGGAAAGCTCCGTCAGCCGCCTGTCGCCCGCCAGCAGCACGGACGGCACGCCGCGCATGGCGCACGCCCAGCTGTACAGCAGGAATTCGGAACAGGGCATGCCGTTCAGCACGACCCTGGCGTTCTTGGTCGACATCGTATGGGACAGGGGATTGTTGCAGGTGCCGGCAGGCGAGTGCCAGCCGACGAACATGGCCGCATCAAAGCTCTCGTCGATGCCCTCCACCATACCCATCGGGCTGCCGGACCAGCCGCGGATCAGCTCCACGCAGGCCGGCATTTCGTTGGGATCCAGGTTATCCGCGT
>CACXEB010000389.1 GCA_902766515.1 uncultured Eubacteriales bacterium | reverse complement strand
CCGGCCACGACGCTCAGGCCGTCGGAGAAGCTGTCCGCGAAGGGCCATTCCGGCGCGATCACGAGCTCGCCCGCCGCGTTGATAAAGCCGTAATACCGGCCGTCCTTCACCCGGGCCAGCCCCTCGGAGAAGGCGCTGATCTCATCATAGTCAAACCCCGTGACCAGCTGGTACTGCCGGTTCATCAGCGCGACCCGGCCGGCACGGTCCGCCACGGCCATGCAGCCCTGCGCGTCAAACGCGGGCACGGAGATCCGATTGCCGGCCGTCACGCTGCCCATCCTGGTGTACGCCACCTCGGTCAGCGCTTCGCCCCGTGCGTTCACCAGGCCCATGACCCGACCGGAGCGCACCGCGTACGCCCCGCCGCTGAAGGCGGACACGGCGTCAAACGCGCAGGGAAGCACCGCGCGGCCGGCCGCGTCGATCAGGCCGTACCGGCCGTCGGGATCCTGCACGCGGCACAGGCCGTTTTCGTCATAGCTGTCCGCGGCGCGGTAGGCGGCCGGCACCACCTCGATGCCGTTCCCGTCGATAAAGCCGTACAGGCCGTTCATGCCGGTTTTCGCCAGTCCCAGGCTGTTGTAGCTGCCGATGCTGTCAAACCGCGCCACCGTGACCCGGTTCTGGTTCAGGTTGATCAGGCCCCACTTGTCCTGCAGCTCGTAGGCCGCCAGGCCTTCGCCCACCCGGGTGACCTGCGCGGTGCGGCTGATCCGCAGGGCAGCCGCCTTTTCAGCGCTATCCCGGTAGCTGGAAAGCGCCTCATAGGCGTCGCAGGCCCCGGCATAGTCCCCGCTTTCGGCCAGCGCGCCGGCCGCCTGGTACGCGGCCTCCTGCCTGAGCCCCGCGGCGCGGGCCGCGCTGTCCCGGTAATCCCCCAGCGCCGCGAACCCGTTGCAGGCAGTGACGGCGTCGCCCCGCTGCTCGGCGTCCTCCGCCCGGGCATAGGCCCGGGCGTTCAGCGTCTCTACGATGGCGGCGGCGCGGGCCGCGCTGTCCCGGTAGTCCCCCAGCGCCTCAAAGGCGGCCTGCGCGGCAGTCAGCCGGCCGGCCGTTTCCTCCGCTTCCGCGTCCGCGTAGGCTGCGGCGAGCTTCTCGTCATTCATCTTCGCCAGGATCTTTTCGGCGCGCGCGCCGCTGTCCCGGTAGTCGGAAAGCGCCCGGAACGCGGCGACGGCGGCCTCCCACTGCCCGTTGTTTTCCAGGGCGAGGGCCGCCTGGTAGTCACGCTCGGAGATCCTGCCCGGCAGCGCCGCCAGCCGTTCGCCGGCGTCCCGGTACAGGCTCACGGCCGTGTACACGGGGGCGGCCTCCTCATATCGTCCGGCTTCCTCCAGGGCCCGCGCCTGGTAATAGGCCCCCAGCAGGGCGCTGTCGCCGAAGCCGCCCATGGCCTTCAGGTTGCTGGCGGCCTGTTCAAAGCCGCCAGCCTCCCCTGCGGCCGCCGCCCTGCTGTACAGGGCGTAGCTGGCCGCGTCGCGGTAGTGGCCCAGCGCCTCAAAGGCGTCTGCGGCCTGCGTATACTGCGCGTCCTTGAGCAGCGAGACCGCCGACTCATACCGGTATGCGTTGCGCAGGCTGTACCCGGCAAATCCGATGACCAGGACCGCCAGCGCCAGGATGATGGCCATGAGGACGGTCCGTCCGCGGCCGTTTGGCGCCTTCCTGTCCTGATTGACTGGCTGCTTCCGTTCAGTTTCCATGTGCTGCTCCTCTTTCCCGGCGCTGGCCGCCGCGGTGACTTCGGGCCTTCTTTCCCATAATATCGTATTATAATGCATTTTCGGCCTGTCATCAAGAAAAAACTTGACACTCCCCAGCCATAGCTGTATAATGTGGTCAATAAAACGCAGAAAATCCGCGGTCCGTAGGTCATTTTTCCCGGCGCGGCCTCTGCGAAAAAGAGAGGAGAACGTTTCCATGAAAAAAACGCTTGCGCTGCTCCTGTGCGTCATGCTGCTGGTTCCGGCCATGGCATTCGCGGCGACGGAGTACGACGTCACCGAGCCGATCGAGATCGTCTGGTGGCACGCCCATGAGGACCAGCTGACCGAGTACCTCGACTACATGGTCAACAAGTTCAACAGCGAGAACGAGTTCGGTATCACGGTCATCCCCCAGTACATCGGCAACTACGCCACGATCAACACCGAGTTCATCGCGGCCAACGGCACGGACAAGCTGCCGGCGCTGGTGACCTGCAACACGTCCTATCCGGCCGCGTACGGCAAGGACGGCCTGTGCGAGATCCTGGATCCCTACATCGAAGCCTATGATTACGACATCGAGGACTTCGGCGAGGGCCTGATGGCGTCCACCCAGTACGATGGCGAGCAGGTCTGCCTGCCCTACCTGATCTCCACCCAGGTCATGTACTACAACAAGACCGCGGCGGAGGCCGAGGGCATCGAGATGCCGAAGACCTTCGACGACATGGAAGCCTTCCTGGAAAAGGCCACCATCTTCGACGAAAACGGCAAGACCGTCCGCTACGGCACCGTGTTCGGCGGCTGGGACTACTGGTACTATGAGATGCTGTACAAGAACAACGGCGTCGAGACCGTGCTCCCCGACGGCACGACGGACGTGAACTCCGCCAAGTCCGTGGAGATCACCGCCAAGATCAAGGAATGGATCGATAAGGGCTACGCCTATTACGCCTACGGCGAGGGCGCTTCCGGCAACATGCGCAACCTGTTCATCGACGAGGGCGCCTTCTCCGTGTTCCACACCTCCTCGCTG
>CACXEB010000388.1 GCA_902766515.1 uncultured Eubacteriales bacterium | reverse complement strand
TCCGGCGCGCGGCCGTCGTGCGGTTTCCCGGAGCGCAGCGGGGCGCCGATCTGCAGGATGCAGGCCGTCGGATGGGAGCGGACGTACCGGTATTCCCGCTCCTTGGGCGTCAGCGACGGATACAGGTCCTCAAGCTCCTGCGAGGTGATGAAGGAGACGTTCCGTTCAAGCCGGACGGGCAGCTGGGGGTACGTCCAGCGGAGCATGTCCAGCGTCACGCAGATGGCGGACACGATCCGCTCCATCGTTTCCTTAAGCACATCCAGCGTACGGTCCTCCTCCCGGATGACCTTCTCCCAGTCCCACTGGTCCACGTAGACGGAATGCAGGTTGTCCAGCGTCTCGTCGCGGCGGATCGCGTTCATATCCGTATAGATGCCCTCGCCGACCGGAAAGCCGTATTTCCTGAGCGCGAGCCGCTTCCACTTGGCCAGGGAATGCACGACCTGCGCCTCTTCGCCGGTTTCAAGGATGTCAAAGGACACCGGCCGCTCGACGCCGTTCAGGTCGTCGTTAAGTCCGGAAGCCCCGTCAACGAACAGGGGCGCGCTGACGCGCTTCAGGTTGAGGGCGTGGCTCAGGTTGCCCTGAAACAGCTTTTTGATGGTCTGGATTGCTTCCTGGGTCTCATACAGGTTCAGAACGGACCGGTATCCCTTCGGTATGACGGTTGTACTCATGCTTCCTCCTTTGGCCGCCGGTGACGGCTGACGGAATCATCTGCCGGGTGCGTGGAACAGGAACACTACCCTATAATATAACAAAGTCGGAAAACAGTCAACCGGGCATCAAAACACGATGTCCCCGGCCCGGAAGCCCGGGGGGAGCGGTTCCTCGGCCACAAACGGCAGCGAATCGTCGCTGAGCGCCGGCAGGAAGGCATCAAAGGGGAAAACTGTAAATTCTGTCGCGTAGGTGGTTTTGCCGAACCAGCCGCCCTCCTTCGCGCACAGGTTGAGATCCCGGGCAAATTTGGTCATGTTGGAGCAATCGTGCACCACGACCGGCCAGTCCTCCGCCTCGGCTTCGAGCATCATCCGCAGGGTGATTTCGCGGCTCCAGACGGGCGATATGTACCCGGCGCGGCAGGCGTACAGGGATTCGCCCAGGTAATTGCCCAGGTTGTTCTCGTTCAGGTGCAGCTCCGCGCAGTTGATAAAGTCCAGCCCCGTGTCAAGAATGGCGGCCTTCTTCCGGTGGAAGGCTTCATCAAAAGCGGGCGTCATGGGCGTTTCGATCCCGACGGAGGGAATATACCGCTTGGCGGTGCGGATCATCTCAATGATGTGATCGGACGCGTTGGAAGCGCCCGCGTTGAAACGCAGCTCGTCCAGGCCGCTCTCACCCAGGCGGCGGAGGATCTCTTCGTTGGCTTTGAGCCCGTTCGTATACAGGTGCTGGTGGACGCCAGCCTCGTGGAAATGCCGGATCACCTCATAATACTGGTCGATTTCCAGCATGGGCTCAAGATAGACATAGGCGACCCCGGTCGGCGCGGTCGATAGCTTCAATAGCAGGGGGATATCCCGCGCGTAATACCGGCCGCCGCCGATTTCCCACAGCCCGTCGCCGATCGGCGGCTGGCAGTCGAGCTGACCGTAGTCGTAACAGAAGGGGCAGTTGGCGTCGCACCGGTTGGTCCGGCGCACCGCGGACAGGCCGGTACCGCAGAGGCAGGAAACGCAGCCGCCCGGGAAACGCTCCTTCGGTCCGACGAACAATGTCCGCCCGTCCAGCGTCTGCGGGTGTTTCAGCTTTTCAATCAAAGGGAGACGCCGCGCTTCAGCGGCGTCTTCCAATTGATGCAGTACAGCGTATTTCAGTTCTTCCTGCCGGGGAGAGAGTTCCTCATCCTCCGGCAGTTCCGAGAAAAACCGGAACCAGAGCAGCGCGTCCTTTTTGGATATGCGCATCGGCTCAGCCCCAATCGTCCATATCGGTGCTTTCCACGGTGAGGGTGCCGCTGGGCACGAAGCCGCGGGCGATCTGGCCGTTCAGGTTGAACTCGATGTAGTCCCACACCTGGCTGGAAGTGTAGAAGGAAGTGAGCCAGGTGACCTGGGTGCCGGCCTGCAGGGTCGCCATGGGGGTCATGGCCACGGGATCATCCGTCACGTTGACGGTCTGGCCCAGCGTGAGCGCCTGGTAACCGAAGTTGGCCGGGGTGTTGACGGGGACGGTTTCGTTGACCTTGCTCAGGTCGATCCAGCCGACGCGCACGGCGTTGCTGGAGGCATTGGTCTCATACATGACCATCAGCCAGTTGTTTTCCCGGGCATAGGCATAGACCCTGCCCGCGGTGGACACGCTGGCACGGCCGTTGGCACCGCGCCAGGAGCTGGCGGTCGGCGCGGAATAGACAGGCAGCGTCTGGCTCTTCTTGAACTTGACATACTGGAATCCGCTCAGCACGTCGAAGTCCAGCGGCAGGGCGGGCAGGGACTTGCCCTTGTTCTGCAGGCCGTTGTCGCGCTTGTAGGCCATCACGTCCTTGATGCGATGGTAGTTGTCCCACTCCAGCTGGGAAGCTTTGGGCAGCACGTTCTTTTCATTGGTGCCGGAGGTGATGGGATGGTACCATTCCTGGGCGCTGAACCAGCGGTCGCAGGCGCCGCCTGCGCGGAACACATAGCCGTGGCGGGCCCAGATTTCATTGAAGCCAATGTTCAGCGCCTGGTTGTTCCAGGCTTCGATCTCTTCCCATGTCAGCTGGCGCTTGTCACTGTCGGGGAAAATATACTGTACCTCGGCGGACGCCGCGATCGGGAGGCAGGAGCAGAGCAGGACCAGGCAAAGCATAAATGAAAGGGAATGAATCAGGCGGGTCATGGAAAAACCTCCTTTAAGTTGATATTTGTATTCTATCCAATTTGTTTTTGCATGTCAATGAAGGAATGATGACAGCTTCATTAAATAACAATGAAAGAATGGCATGAAAAGGATGGCCTGAAGCTCGGGCGGATCGGCAGGCAGCCAGGGAGGACCGCATGAAAAAACACGAACATTCATTTTCAAAAATGCGGGCGAAGGTTCGAGGAATGAGCCCGAACGGCGGACGGAGCTGAAGACCATTTTCCGGGCTTTATCGAAATAATTCAGAAAATCAAAAAGATTTTGTTGACAGGAGGGGGATACGGGTGATAAGATACACGAGCGCTGTTGAGCGAGGGCTTGAAAGAGCCGGAGCGAAGGAGCGCAGGCGGATCTTGAAAACGATACAGAGAAGAGCAGAAGCAACGTCAAAAAAATGAGTGAAACCTTGATAGACTGTGTGAAGC
>CACXEB010000387.1 GCA_902766515.1 uncultured Eubacteriales bacterium | reverse complement strand
TACCGCCAAGCAGGCGCAGTCGATCGTCCGCCAGGAGGGCAAGCCCGGGATGCTGAGCGAGCTGTACGGCGTGACGGGCTGGGACTATGACTTCCGCGGCTATAAGCTGCAGGGGGACTGGCAGGCGGCCCTGGGTGTGACGGTCCGCGTGCCGCATCTCACATGGATGACCATGAAGGGGGAGGCAAAGCGCGATTATCCGGCCTCCATCGGCTATCAATCCCCGTGGTGGGACCAGTTTTCCCTCATAGAGGATCACTTCGCGCGGCTGAATACGGCGCTGACGAGGGGCCAGGCGCTGGTGCGCGTGGCGGTCGTCCACCCGATCGAGAGCTACTGGATGCTGTGGGGACCGTCCGCCCAGACGGCGGCGGTCCGCGACCGGCTGGAGCAGCGGTTTGCGGAGCTGACTGAGACGCTGCTGTTCGGCCAGATCGACTTCGATTTTCTGTCGGAGGCCTGCCTGCCCGGCCAGTGCGCCGAAGCGTCCGCGCCGCTGCGCGTCGGGCGGATGGCCTATGACACGGTGATCGTGCCCGGCTGCCTGACGCTGCGGGAGACGACGCTGCGGCGGCTGGAAGCCTTCCGCGATGCGGGCGGGAAGCTGATCTTCCTGGGCGGCTGTCCGGAGCGCCTGGACGGGATGGCAAGCGGCGCGGTCCGGCCGCTCTATGACCGTTCCGTCCGCCTGCCGTTTGAGCCGGCGGCGATCCTGGAAGCGCTGGAGGAGGACCGCCTGGTCAGCATCCGCCGCCCGGACGGCCGCCTGTGCGACCGGATCCTGTACCAGGCGCGCACCGATCATGGCGCGCTCTGGCTCTTCTTTGCCAACGGGAAAAACCCGGTATCGCCGGACGTGGATGACGCGCCGGTCTACCGGGTGACAGTCCGGGGCGCGTATACGCTGACGGAATACGATACGCTGACCGGTACGATCCGGCCCTTTGAAGCGGAGGTGCGGGACGGAAACACGGTTTTTTCCATGCCATGGCATATGCATACCAGCCTGCTGCTGCGGCTCCTGCCATACAGCGGGGAGGCTGCTGCCCCAGGGCGGCGGGATGAAGGACCGCGGGGACAGGCGTTCCCGCCGTTCCTGATGCCAGTTGCGTATACGCTGGAAGAGCCCAACATGCTGCTGCTGGACATGGCGGAATGGGCCCTGGACGATGGGCCGCTGCAGCCGATGGAAGAGCTGCTGCGGCTGGACAACGCGGCCAGGGACCTGCTGGGGCTGCCCAGGCGGCGCAAGGCGGTGGTCCAGCCCTACCTGCTGCCGAAGGAAACGCCCGCGCACAGCCTGTACCTGCGGTGCGTGATCCCGTCGGAGACCGAAATGCCCCAGGTATCGCTGGCGCTGGAGGAGCCGGATCAGGCGGCCCTGACCTGGAACGGCCGGCCGGTGACGACCTGCGCGGCGGGCTGGTTTGTGGACCGGGATATCCAGGTTGTGCCTTTGGGCGGATTAAGGCAGGGGGAGAACGTGCTGGAGGTCCACGTGCCGATCGGAAGGCGTACGAACCTGGAATGCATGTACCTGCTGGGGCCGTTCGGTGTCCGCCTGGCCGGCGCGCTAAAAACGGTCATCCCGCTGCCGGACCGCCTGGGGTTCGGTGATATCGTGCCGCAGGGCCTGCCGTTTTATACCGGCAATCTTCGGTATCACCTGGAGGCCCGGACGGAAGGCGGCAGCCTGACGGTCCGCGTGCCGCACTACCGCGGGGCGCTGGTGCGCCTGTATGTGGACGGAGAGGACCGCGGACCGATCGCGTTTTCACCCTACCAGGCGACCGTAACCGGGCTGGCGCCGGGCACACACCGCGTGACGCTGCGGCTGTTCGGCAACCGGCAGAACGGCTTCGGCCAGGTGCACCACACGCAGGGCGTGTATTTTTACCAGAGTCCTGATTCCTGGCGCTCTACGGGAGACCTGTGGCGGTATGAATACCAGCTGAAGCCGCTGGGCATCCTGAAAGCGCCTGAACTCACGGAAATCAGTCATTGAAAGGAGCAGCTTTATGGGTGTGTTTTCAAAGTACAACCGGTTCAGAGAAGCCGGGGAGCAGACAAACGTTTACAACGCTGAACAGTACGGGGAACCTGCGCGGTCCCTGTTTACCTCCGCGAAGATCCTGACGCTGCACAAGCAGATCGACATCACGGACGACCGGGAGCAGCCGGTCTACCAGGCCAAGACGAAGTTTCCCTCCCTGCTGGACAAGACGGATATCGTCGATGCCGGCGGGCAGCAGGTGGCGCATATCGAGCGCAAATTCCTGACGCTGCACGAGCGGCACTACGTCACGATGGCTGACGGCACCGGGTTTGAGCTTTCCACCGAGCTGTTCCACCTGGTGAAGAATATCACCAACATTGAAGGCCTGGGCTGGCAGCTGCGGGGCAACATCATGGCCCTGAATTTCCAGCTGTACGACCGGGAGGAACAGGTGATCGCCGTGATCGGGCAGAAGATGCTTTCCATGCATGACAAGTACTGCATCGACCTGTACCAGCCGCAGTATGAGAAGGAGGCCGTCGCGATCCTGATCACGCTGCAGCACATCATCCGGGACAGGGCGAACCGTTCCTCGTCCTCCTCGGCATCCTTCAGCTCGAATTGATTTCATCCACAGCAAGCAGGCGGCCCGATTTCCGGGCCGCCTGCGCTTTTGGGTGATTGGCGATATTATCCGTCCTGCCGGATCCTGAGCCGAAGGGTCTTCACTTCGAACCCGTGGAAGGAGAGCGGGACGCGGCCGCGGTCAAGCGGCAGCGGCTGCAGGTCCTCTTCCAGCAGGCTGCACGCCCAGGCGGCATCGACGGGCAGGTTCAGGGTGAGGACGGCATCCGTGGCCGCCCGCTTGCATTCGTACAGGCGGAGGATGATATCCCCGGACCCGTCCTCCGCGGCTTTGACGGTGTCGATGATCACGTTGGCCGCGTCGACCTGCATCATGGACGCGGTTTCCGCGGTGCCGGGCGCCTCGGTGACGGGCACGTTGAGCTCGTAGCCCTCCCGGACGACGCCGCTCGTCATGAACGGCCCGTCCCATACGTAGTAGCTGTAGGTGAAGCGGTGCCTGCCCATGTCGGCGTGGAAATCGGGCGATTTCGGCGCGCGCAGCAGCGTCAGCCGGATCGTATCGCCGAGGGTGCTGACGCCGTACTTGCTGTCGTTGAGCACGGCGGCACCGCGGTTTTCATCGCACAGCGCAGTGTAGCGGTGGTTGCAGACCTCGTACCGGTCAGCGTCATAGGGCCGGCTGCGGTGGGTGGGCCGCCGGATATAACCGAACTGGATCTCGTGGATGGCCTCGTCCGCCCGGATGCCGGTGGGGAAGGCGGCCTTCAGCACGCGGTGCTGCTCCTGCCAGTCGATCTCCGTATTGATGTCGACGCGGGCCGCGCCGGCCTGGAGGGATATCCGCTGCTCGACCGTGGAATGGGAAATCACGCGGCGGACCCGGACTTCGCACCGCCAGGGCGTTGATTCGGTGATCTCCAGCTCACCCTCGCCGGGCAGCGGGACCGGGCAGGATTCGTAGGGGCTGTCCAGGTCCCAGGCCTCAAAGGCGCGGGGCACATCCTTGTACATTTCCAGCGCGTTCGCGATGCCGCCGGCGCGGGCGTGCCCGTTTTGGTCCGTGCAGGAAACGATCTCGCCCCGGCGGTTGATGCGGAGGGTCAGCAGCCCGTTGGAAAGGACGGCTTCATCCCCGGCCGTCCGGACGGTGACGGGCTGCATGGGCAGGGAGGTATCCAGCGATGAAGTCCAGCCCATCGGCGGGATGACGGCCACGCCGTAGCCGCTGTCCGTCTTCACCAGCGCGCGGCGTTCCCAGGACAGGCTGTTGAACCATGTCCGGCCTTCGCCGTGGGTCAGCGCCCGGGCCGCCTCGGCGGTCAGCTGCGCCGCGTCCGCCAGGATATCGTCATACAGCTTGCGCGCTTCGACATACACGCGCTCGATGCTGGAGCCGGGCAGGATATCGTGGAACTGGTTGAGCAGGGTATGCTTCCAGCGCCGGTCGAGCGTTTCCCGGGGATAGGGGATCCTGCCGCGCGCCGCGACGGACCAGATTTCCGCCTCGCGCAGCGCGAGCTCGCTTTTGCGGTTGCCGCGCTTGATGGCGGCCTGGCTGGTGAACACGCCCCGGTGCGCCTGGAAGTACAGCTCGCCCACATACTTGTTCTTCGGCGCGCCGTCCGCCGCGCAGTCCTCGAAGAACCTGACCGGCCCTTCGATGCGCATCTGCGGAACGCCTTCCAGGTCGGCGTTGCGCCGTACATCCTCCAGGTCGTCTCGCGTCGGCCCGCCGCCGCCGTCGCCGTAGCCGAAGGGCAGCAGGAAGCGGCGGATGCCGCGCTGCTGGACTCGGTCGCGCCAGCGCTCCACGACGGTCCGGGCGTCCGTGTGCGACGTGTAGTCCATGTGCAGGAAGGAGGTGATCTCGCTGCCGTCCATGCCCTGCCAGGTGAAATAGTGATAGGGGAAGCGGTCCCCGCCGTTATAGCTCCAGAAGATCTTCTGTGTCGTCAGGTACCTGACCCCGGCGCTTTTCAGCAGCTGGGGCAGGACGGCGCTGTAGCCAAAGGTGTCCGGCAGCCAGAGCACCTGGCAGTCCACGCCGAATTCCTCCCGGAAAAACCGCTTGCCGTACAGCAGCTGGCGCGCGAGGGATTCGCCGGAGGTCATGTTGGTGTCCGGCTCGACCCACATGCTGCCTTCGGGGATCCACTGGCCGGTTTTCACCTTCTCCCGGATGCGGCTGTACAGCCGGGGATACAGGGTCTTGCAGATCTGGTAGGCCTCAGGCTGGCTCTGCACATACTTGTAATCCGGATACAGGTCCATCATGCGCAGCTGCGCGGCAAAGGTGCGGGCCACCTTGCGCTGGGTCTCGCGGTAGGGCCAGAGCCAGCAGATATCGATGTGCGCGTTGCCGACGGCATAAAACTGCGGCGCGGTGGAGCCGTTCTTCGCTTCCATCAGCGGGCGGAGGGCTTCACGGGCGGCGGCGTAGTCCCGGAGGCGCCCGGCGCGGGGCTGCTCAAAATCCACGAGGACGGTGAATTGCTCAAGGCCTTCCTCGATCTCGGCCGTGCGCAGCGACGCGGGATCCAGAACCTTGCGCAGGTCATTCAGGGTCGTGACGTCCTTCCACAGCTGGTAGGCCGCTTCATGCCAGATGCCGAAGGTGCTCCTGCCGAGCGTCTGGCGGACCGCCTGCTCATCGCGCACGGTATATGCGGCGCCGTCGTCCCCGATCATCGGTCCGAGGACGGACCGGTTGCGGTGGTCGCGCGGATAGTCATGCCCGGCGTAGGCTTCCATCAGCAGGTGGAAGCGCTGTCCGGGCTCTCCGCTGAGGGTCAGCCACTGGTCGCTCATATAGTGATGGCGCTCCTTGACCCAGTCCGCCCGGCGGGTCCCGAAGGCTTCGCCGTCGACCCACAGCGTGGCTTCACCGCCCTGGTTCAGGTCCATGACGATGCGCTGTCCGCGGGCTTCCTCCGGCAGGACGATATCGCCGCGCATCCAGCAGTATTCCCACGCGCGGCCCCAGGCCGCACCCTCGCGCATCGGCGTGAAGTCCAGCCGCTCCGCCGCTTCGGGGGAGAGTATATCATAGGTGCAGCGCCCTTCCAGGGCGATTTCGCCCAGCGGTTCATAGAATTCCCTTGTCAGTGCGACGATCCAGGCTGTCAGCCGGTCTTCCCATTCAGGCCGCATGTTGGTTTTTCCTCCTGATTTATGATATGTGCTGCAGGATATCGCCGTTAAGGCCGGAGATCCGCCAGCCGTCCGCGGCGCCGTGGCAGACCGTCAGCACGGCGGTTTCGCCCGGCAGCAGGGTCAGGTCGTTGTCGTTGAGCAGGGCGTCCGGATCCCGCCCGTTTTCCAGCCGCAGCCACACGGCCGCGCAGGTACCTGTATTCTTCAGTGAGATCCGTTTTTCCTGCCGTTCCACGGAGATTTGTGCCTGCGGCAGAAGCAGCAGCGGGCGCAGCGGCGCCGCTTCGGACTGGGCAAACACGTAGGTTTCCCGGGCTTCCGTGCCATCCTCCATGACGGCGGTGACGCGCGCCAGCCATGCGCCCTCCGGCTGCGGGCCGACGCTGAAGGCGGCTTCCAAACCCGCTTTGCCCCCCGCCAGCGGCAGGGTCTCCTGCCGGTTGAACAGCGTATTGCCGGTCAGGGAATATGCCGCCAGCGTCAGTGTGACCGACCGCCGGCCGGCCAGGTCATCCGCCCAGGCGTACAGCCGCGTCTCACAGCCGGGCGGCTGGAGGATGCTGTCATAGCGAAGACCGGCGCAGGCGGGCGCGAAGGCGCGGCGGGCCGCATAGTAAGCGCCCTTGACGCGGCCGTAGTATTCCACCAGGCTGGTGCAGGACACGTTGGGATACGGCTCGTTCATCTGCCAGATGATGCTGCCGGCGTTGTGTCCCCTGCGGCGGCGGTTGCTCAGCAGGATATAGCGGATCGCCTCGCTCTGCATCATCTGGCTGACCGCCGTCCACTGCGGCACGCTGCCGATTTGCCCGAACAGCGGCCGGTCGCGGTACAGGAGTGTCTCCCACCATTCCCCGTGATGCAAGAGGACCGGATGGTCGCGCATGGCATATACGCCGTAATCCGCTTCGGGCAGGATGCGGGCGAGCTGCTCCGGGCTGCTCATGCCGTCCGCGCCGAATTCGCTCTGCAGCATGCTGTCGGAGGCGTTGTACTTTTCATAATGCCTGCGCACGCCGTCATACTGCCAGTTGCCGTGCACGTCGTGATGCGGCTCGTCCGGGTGATCCAGCCCGAAGGACGGGCCGGACGGACTGGACGGCAGGAACAGGCGCTGCGGATCCAGCCGGGCAGTCAGGCGCTTGAGCATCGCGATGTTGGGATCACCTTCGGTGATGGGGTGGGAGAAGGCGTCGGCCAGCTCGTTGCCGCCGCTCCACCAGGTCAGGCTGACGTGATTCCGGCAGGAAAGCACCGCTGCGCGGCTGCTGCGCTCCAGCAGCGCCAGGTACGCCGGGTCATGGCAGGGGACGTTGTCAATGCCGGAGGAGGACTGAATGAACTCCTGCCAGACCAGCAGGCCGCATTCGTCGGCCATCCGGTAAAACGCTTCCGTCTCGATGATGCCGCCGCCCCATACCCGCAGGGTGTTCACGCGCATGTGCTTCAGCTTGATGAACATCCGGCGGTAATCCGCCTCGGTGACATCCCCGTAGCACATGTCCAGCGGCGTCAAGTTGACCCCGCGGATATAGACCGGCTCCCCGTTGATGACCGGCCGGTAGGGGAGGGCGGTCCGGTCCGCTCCGTCGCAGCGCTCGTATCGGAGGCTCCGGATGCCGGTCCGTCCGCGCCAGGTGTCGCTGTCCCCGTCCAGGATGATTTCGACGTCATACAGCGGCTGCCCGCCCATGGTATTTGGATACCAAAGGGCCGGGTGTTCGACCGGAATCTCCGTGTCAATCTCTGCATTCCACGGCTGTGCCGGGACGACGCGCACCGTCCGCACGGGCTGTCCGCCGAAGCTGAGCCGCACCTCCGCGCCGCGGCACTCTCCGTCCAGGTCCGCCCGCACGCGGACAAAACCGGTGCCTTCCCGCACGTCGCTGGTGACGCTGACGCTCCGGATGCGCGCGCGGCCGCAGGTTTCCAGCCATACCTCCCGCCACAGGCCGATGTTGACCAGGCGGGTGCAGAAATCCCACTTGTAGCCGAAGCGGGCTTTCTGGGTGCCGGTTTTGCTGGTCCAGCCGATCTGTCCCTGCTCCCGGGGCGGATCGGCGAGGATGACCAGCAGCTGGTTTTCCGCGCCGGGGCGCAGGCGGGCGGTGACGTCGCACAGGACCGGTTCATAGATGCCGCTGTGCTCGGCGATCAGGTCGCCGTTCAGATAGATCCAGCACCGGTCGTCGATCCCGTCAAAGCGCAGAAATACCCGGCCGTCCGTATCCGGCGTGGCGAAGCGCGTGCGGTATACCCACCAGCGGTGCTCCACCCATTCGCAGAGCAGGCTGTTCGTGCCGAAATACGGGTCGGCGATCAGGCCCGCCGCCATGAGCGCGCGGTGCACGCCGCCGGGCACCCGGGCGGGGACCCAGGGCGTGACGCCGCGGCGCTGTACCGTGCTCTCCACGCTGGTGGTCCAGAGGGCCTCTCCGGGCCAGAAGCCTTTGACTTCCCATGCTGTCAGCTGCTGTTTCATGGCTTCGTTCCTCCGTCAGCTGATCCATACGCGCACAGTGCGCAGGGACCAGGGGGTCATGACGATCGGGGCGGGCTGCCGCCGGTCGCCGAGCGGGCGCTCCAGGTGGTCGATATCCTGCATGGCGAGGATCGTCCGCCCGGGCATGGACAGCGTCAGGGTGCCGGTGCGGCCGCCGGTTTCCAGCAGGCGGACCACCCACGCGTCCGGAACGTTGCGGCTGCGGCGGATGGTGTTGACCACGATGTGGTCGCTTTCCGCCTTCAGCAGGGTGGCGCCTGCGGCATCGCTCACGGCCTCCGGCACATCCTGCCGGAATTCCTGGTAGCTCATGCGCTGGGCGACGAAGCCGCGCCGGTGCGTCCAGCCAAAGCGGAACGCCTCTTCGGGCGGGATCTCCCGGGCGGAGGTGATGGCGTAGCGGAAGGTGAAGCGGCCGCCCTGCTCGCCCAGGTAATTGGTGTGCCAGTAGTTGTTGAGGACGTAGGAATAGATCCGGCCGCCGCGCACGTCCAGGTCGCTCCGCCACAGTCCCAGCACCGGCTGGCCGACGGTGAACAGGCAGGCGTCCGGCGAAGCCAGCTGGAGGTCGCAGCCGTCGCCCCTGACCAGGACGCTCGTCTGCAGGGGCAGCCATTCGCGGCAGCATCCGGGCAGGGTATCCTTCATCCAGTCCACCCAGCCGATGTGGCTGTCGGATTTTACCGGCGCGTCCGCCGGCACATGGAACGGGAAGTCGACGTATACCGCTTCTGGCGCGGTCGTGGGCGCTTTGTCATAATCGTAGCGCAGCATCACTTCCTTGCGGTCGCGGGGCAGGATGACCTGCATTTCCGCGTGCCCCCGCACGGCGTCGCCGGCCAGGATGACGCGCGTGTCCAGCGGCGTCTCTTCCAGGCGCGCCCGGGTGGGCAGGAAGGCGTGGATGATTTTCGGCGGATCACGGCGCAGGCCGGCGTGGTTGCCGCGCAGCATGCTGCCCTCGCCGCCGACGGCATATTGAAGACCGCCCAGGGGTCCGCCGCAGAGCTCACGGTCCAGCGTCTTGTCAACAATCGAAAGGATCTCGCCCGCTTCCGTGTCGACCGTCACGCGGTACCAGGGGTTTTCAAGGATGGCGCGCGGCGTCGGCGTCCGCGTCTGCAGCCAGCCGCCCCGGTCGGCTTCCATCCGCGGCCGGAGCCGGTAGCGGCGGAACGAATAGCCCGGCAGCGGGTCGATGTTCAGCAGGACCTGCTGCTGGCTTGCGGACGTGGAGACCACGCGCCATGCGGCTTCCTGGCCGTCCGGGGCGCAGATGACCTCGTTTCGGGCGATCTCCGCCAGCGCCCAGCCGCCCTGCGGGAAGCTGTAGGGGTTGTAGACCACCACCTCGCGGCCCTGGTTGTTCCACAGGAGGGACAGGCGCGAGGCGCTCCGGGTCAGGAGGGCGTTCGCGCGGGTCACCGCCTCGTCGCTCATGGCGCGCTTGTACGCCCATGAATCGGCCTGGAGCAGCGAATCGGGATCGGCCTGGGACATGAAGCTGCCCCAGGTGTGCTCATCATACAGCAGCACCTGGCGCCAGGCCTCGTCGTACTGCCGCAGCGGAAACTGGCCGCCGGTCAGGATGGCGGCGAGGCTCTCCAGCGGCTCGGCGCATTTCAGTCCGTCCTGCGCGCGGCGCAGCTGGATGGTTTCACGCAGGCTGGAGACGGCGCCGTCCTCCCACCAGCCGCCCTCGTCGCCCCGGCAGACCGGAAATGCCTCGCCCCAGGAGGCGGCCACGCGTTCAAAAAAGGCGCTGCCGTTGGAAGGTACCAGCCGGGGATATTCATATTCCAGGGTCCAGTTGGTGATGAAATCCGCCATCCGGACATCGATATCGGTATTGTCCGCTTCCATGCCGTAGAGGATGACGGCGTCCGGCTGGTAATCGCTGCGCTCATAATCCATCAGCCACATGCCGAGCCCGCGCTCGGCGGCGGCGACGGAGCCGGGGGATCCGCAGACCTTTTTCAGCTCGCAGTACATGCGGCTCAGCCAGACCAGGATGCGGCTGCCGTCCGGCCCCTCCCACCAGAAGGGGGAGCGGCGGTGCATGTTCCCGTTGAACCGGAAGGGGCCGCGGTCCTGGTTGTTGGCGTGCAGCATCCACCGGACGCCCATGCCGCGCAGGATGGTGGGGTAGGCGCCGGTCGCGGACGCCACGTCCACCATGTCCACGCGGTCCGCGCGCAGGCCTTCCGGCCCGAGCAGCGATTCCGAGAAATCACCGTTATGGATCAGGTCCTCCAGGGAGGCGGTCTGCGTCAGCAGGTCCACGTAGTTGGCCGGCACGCCGATCCGGCCCTCGCGCACCAGGCGGAGCAGCTCATCCCGTTTTCCGGGTGACCGCGTTTCCAGGAAGTCCTCGATCGCCCAGGAAGAGTCAAGGATGTAGGAAAAGTCCTTCGTGCGCGCCATGGTATCGATGGCCGTATCCAGGTTGCGGCTCATGCGCTCCGCCACTTCCGGCTGGCGGTGCGTGTAGCCGATGTCCGTGTGCGCGTGCGGCGTGATATAGACCTGCCATTTGCGGCAGGGACGGAAGCTGCCCGCCTGTTCTGCCGCGCCGGTCAGCGTATAGCTGACCTCGCCGCCGCAGTCGGGGATCCAGCAGGAAAACGCGTACTCCCCGAAATCGTTGGCGTCGAAAGCATAGGGCACCTGCGTTTCGCCGCCCGCCCAGCTGAAAAGGACCGTGCCCCGGATCTCCGTGCTGCCCGCGGCGGGCGTGAGGGTGATGTCGACGCGCTCCTGCAGCTGCCCGTTCCGGCGCGCGTAGAGCACCGTCGGCCGCACGACAGCGCGGACCTGCTCCTTTGCGCCGGTCGTCAGCTCAAATGCGCCGTAATGCCAGCCGCAGGCGTCCGCCATCCGGTCCAGCCGGGCGATCGCCTCCCGGTTGGTGACCCGCAGGTCCGGCAGGTCATCCTCTGCCGTGATGGCCAGCGTGTTCTCCCCGGCCCGCAGGATGGCCGCCGGGATGAAGACCGTCAGGTCCTGGCGGTTGTAAATGGCGGCATGCAGCGCGTGCCCGGGGCGGATCTCCGGGTCCCGGCTGGGCGCGGGGAAGGGATAAAGGAATCCCCTGCGGTCGTTCACGTCCAGGCGGATCGCGGGGATGCGCGGCGTCGACACGATATAACCGATATGGAGCTCCGCGTCCTCAGCGCTGTCCAATTGGAAGCGGACGGTGTACGTATAGGGCCGGTAGCCCCCGTCCGGGTCCGCCTGCGACACATGGAAGGAAGGCCAACCGCGGATCATGCCGTCCGGGTCCGGCTCAAAGCAGCGCGAGGGCATCGGACTCCGGAAACAGTCGGGCAGCAGGTCCATATCGGGTATGGTGAAAATCATCCGCTGGCTCATATTCAGGCGCCTCTTTCTGTCAAAATCTGTCATGCTGCAAAAAGGGAGCTGCGAACCGGAATCCGCAGCTCCCTTTCCTGTCAGGAGAGCAAAGAACTTACTCGCCGAAGATGAAGGCTTCTTCTTCGATGGCCTGCTTGATCTTCTGAGCGGCCTCGGTCAGGACGCCCTGGCAGTCAGTCGATTCAAAGGTCTTCATGATCTTGTTGATCGCGTCGTTCACATAGTTGCCGGCGCTGTTGCCGTAGATGTGACGGCGGGTGCCCTTGGTGTAGTTCATCAGGTCAAGCACGGTGTCCCAGCCATAGTAGGAGCCCAGCACGGGGTTCTCGTTGGCTTCGATGGCGCACATGACGTCCAGCTGCTCAGCGCCCCAGACAGCGGCGCCTTCGGTGGCCAGGAATTCGGCCAGCAGGGTCGCTTCGGCGGGATGCTTGGTGCCGTAGGGCACGGTGCAGACGAAGCCGCCGCCCCAGGCACCGGTCACGCCATTGGCGGACGGGCCGGCCGGCAGGGCGAACACGCCGTAGTCGACCTTGGCTTCATCATTGTACTTGGCGATGGTGGCCAGGTAGTTGCAGGTCTGGCCGAACATCGCGACCTTGCCGGAGAGGAACAGGTCCTGAGAGCCGCCCGCGTTCGCGGAATCCAGGGCGTTCAGGGTGTCCTTGCCGTAGCGCTGCGCGAACCACATCATGAACTCGAGGGCTTCGACGTTCTCTTTGCGGTCCAGCACCACTTCCTGCGGATCGGTGTTGGAATCGTAGATGCCGTTGGAGCCGTTGGCCAGCGCGATGGTGTCAAAGCCGAAGTTGCCGATGGTGGGATAGAAGGCGGCAATGTAATCGCCGGTGCCCTTGAGGGCCTCGTCCAGCTTCACGCACGCGTTCTGGAAGGATGCCCAGTCCACGATCTCGTCGAGGGAGACGTTGGCGGCTTCAAACATGGCCTTGTTGTAGTAGATCAGACGGGTGTCGGTGTTGAACGGAATGGCGTAGACGCCGTCCTTCCAGGTCACCATATCCCAGTACTTGCTGTAGAACTTGCCCTGGGTGTCCTCCGCCAGGTAGGGCGCAATGTTCGCGGCCTGGTTGCGCATCGCCTTGTTCGCCACATCCTCGATGGCGGTGATGACGACGGCAGGCGGGTTGCCGGCGGTGACAGAAGCCAGCATCTTGGTTTCGATGTCGCCGTAGGGGACGTACACATATTCAACCTGGATGCCCTGGTCGGCATACTTCTCGTTGAACATGTCGCAGATCTTGTTGATCGTGGGACGGCGCTGTTCGGAGCCCCAGTGCGCCCAGAAGCGCAGGGTGACGGTCTCGCCTTCGGCGGACGCGAAGCTGCACAGGGACAGCAGCAGCATCAGGCTGAGGACGAGGGCAACCAGACGGGAAACTTTCTTCATGGGTCTACCTCCTCTTTGTTGTTCAACCGCTTTCCGCGGTGTGAATCATTGTGACGTGCGTCTTGTAACGCTGGTTTCATTATGACACGGTTCCGGAGAAAAGTCAATCCCAAAATGTCAGAAATTTTCAAAAACTTTCCGAAAATTTTAATTTGAATGTCGTGGAGAAGGAATTCTGGTAGAAGTTTGTACTAATTTTCATCAAATTCCAGCAGATCGCTGGTGCGGCCGCCGCGGTCATCCAGGCGGACGGTGCCGATCGACCAGGGTTGCAGGGTGATCGCGGCCTCCTGATCCCGCACCTGGAGGGTGACCGTCTGCGGCCGGTCCGAGCAGGACTGGATCCGCGCCGTGACGCCGCCGTCCTCGCCGGCCTTCAGCGCGGTCACGCAGCAGTCATCGCCGCCCAGCAGGCGGATCTCGCTGAGCCAGCGCCGGGGCTCCATGCCCGTATGCTGCTCGGCGAGCAGGGTCTCGGGCCGCATATGCATCCGGGTGGCCAGGCGCACCCGCTCGCTGCGTTTCAGCGCGCCGGCATGCGGGCACAGCGCGACGCTGAACAGATCCAGGCCCTGGTCGGCGTAGTCATACTCCCGCGTATCTGCAATGGTTTCACCCGTGCCGAAGGCGTGGACGCTGCCGCGCGACAGCAGCAGCTCGAACGCGCCTTCGTACCTGCGGTAGCCGTATTTCGCGCGGTTCAGGACCAGCAGCCCGCCCCGGCTGTCAACCAGGTCCACGTACCGCTGCATGTTCCGTTCGCCGTCCGTCCGGTAATCGCGGGTGATCTCCGTACAGGCGGCTTCGGCGATGGCCTTTTCGTAAGCCGGTGCCAAGGGGATCCGAAGGGCGGTCAGCGCGAGCTTTTCGCGGCTGTCCACCTGCGCGTCCAGGCGTAGCGCCGCTTCGTCCGCGGCCAGGGACCAGCGGAGCAGCGCCTCGCTGCGCCCGTGGATCATCCGGCAGGTGATGGTCGTCCGCAGGGCGCCGTTTTCCTCCCGGTAGACCTTTTCGGCGCGGTAAACGCCCCGGAGCGGACCATCCAGGGGGACGGTGCCCCAGGTATCGCGCGGATCCTCGTAGACGCGGAGCTCCGCGGGGCCGCTCAGGAGCTCCGTCTCCATCCGTTTGTCAAAGACGCTGACGAGCGCGCCGGTGTCCGGATCGATCTTCGCGCGGAGAAACGCGTTTTCAAGGGTGTTCTCCGGGCAGTCCATGGGGACCGCCTTCAGCACCGGCGCTTCGGGCATCAGCCGGAACACGGCCACGCCGAACGCGGGGATCTCTCCCCGGAACACGAAGTGCTTGCGCACGTCCGGCGCGGTCAGGCGGATCACGGAAGCGTCGTACACCCGCTCCTGGCCGTGCTGGTCCTTGAGGCGCATCGGGAACTTGGAGCGCCACTCCACGTCGGTCTCGATCAGCCCCTCGTACGCCTGGTCGGTCGGATTGGCCACCAGCAGCGGGAAGCCGTCGCCCCTCAGATCGAACCGGTTGGACAGGCGCTGCATGGCGCTGCCGGTCACGTCGCGGGCGATCGAGAGGGCGCGGTGCAGGTCCAGCACCGCGTCATCCCGGGCCTCCTTGCGGGCGGTGCCGGCCATGATATCGTGGAACTGGCAGAAGAGCAGCAGCTTCCATGCCTCGGTGAGGCGCGGGCGCGCGGACTGTTCGAAGGCGGCCATCACGGAGAGGGTCTCCGCCTTGATCAGGGCGGTTTCGCAGTCCCTGCAGAGGCGTTTGAGCTCAGCGTCCACCGTATAGCAGCCCGGGAACACGTTTTCGAGCTCGCCGGTGACCTCCGGCAGCGCAGCGGGATCCACGGCTGTGAAGTAATCCGC
>CACXEB010000386.1 GCA_902766515.1 uncultured Eubacteriales bacterium | reverse complement strand
TCATGTTGTAGAACTCGTTGGAGCTTTCGATGCCGGGCAGCACGCCGGAGGACAGGATGACCGGCAGGAAGAAGATGATGCGGCAGAGGGTGCGGCCCTTGAAGTTCTGGTTCAGGATGACCGCGATGACGAAGGACATGACCAGGGTGGCGATCACGTTGACGGCCATCCGGCCGATCTCGGTGACCAGCCGCTGGTTGAAGTCCGTATCGGTCAGCAGCGCGTAGCGGTAGTTGTTGATGCCGACCCACTTCATCGTGAAGCCCTTGATCGTGATGGAGTTGAAGCTCATCTGCAGGGACAGCACGAGCGGCTTGACCATGAACAGCAGGAAACCGATGATGAACGGCAGGATGAAGTAATAGCCGGTCATCGCGTGGCGCTCCTGCATGGGCGTGATCCGGTAGTTGGTGAACTGGGTGTCGTGGTCGCCGGCCGTATCGCGGTTGAAGACGTAGTCCGCGTTCGTGAAGGCCAGGTAAGCGTGGCCGGCGATGGGCAGCAGGCTCAAGAGCAGCGCGCCGGGAATGAAGATCTCAGGCTTTCCGAAGGCGTGCACGCCGCGGATCTCCTGGATGACCTCCGCCAGCGTCGCGAGCGCGAGCGGCGAATGGATGACGGCGCCGAAAACGGTCGGCTTTCCGAAGCGGTGCGCCAGGTGGATGCCCATCTGGATGGACCACGCGGAAGCGAACGCCAGCGCGGCGTACAGGATGATCCTGCCGGCGAGGGCCGCGACGTCGCCGAAGCTGGTCAGGATGTCCAGCAGGTAAGCGGCGAAGAACACGGCGCAGAACATCTGGATGAAACGCTTCCCGCTCCATCCGAGCCGCCACAGGACGAACATGTTGCATCCGGGGATGAGGGCTTTCCAGCTCCGCTCACCGGCCCTGGCGAACAGCATCCACAGGCACCAGGAGCCGAAGCCGATCAATACGGCCGCGATGATACCCCAAAGCAGGAGATTCATTTAGTTCACCCCCTTGATCACAACGTAATCCCGTGCGGGAACAAGGACATCGTCCGCCTTGTATTCGCTGGCGGCGTAGTTGACGTACACTTTCGTGCCGTCCTCATAGGTGGTGACGGTCACGTCCTGCGCGAGCCGCTCGTGGCCGACGATGCGCTGGCGGTTGAGGCCGGCCATTTCCGTCTGGTAGCGCTTGATCTGCGGGATGACCTGGTCCTTCCAGCGGTCGTAGCCGGCAGACAGGTAGCAGCTGTACGCGGAATCCTGCACGATGGTCGTATCGGCCTTCATGAAGGAGTAGCTCAGGCCCGCGCCGTACTCCGCGCATTCCAGCAGGGAGGTCATGTAGTCGCCCGCCAGGTTGATCGCGGGGCCGGTATAGTTCTTGGCACCGTGCAGCGCGATCTGGTAGAAGGGGATCCGCTCGTCGATGATCGCGTAGCTGTTGCCCGTCAGGTTCATGTCGGTGATCAGGTTGACGTAGGGGACCGCGTAGTCGTTGCCTTCTTTGATCGAGATCTTCAGGCCCTTCTGGATGGCTTCCTTCAGCGTCTCGATGTTCATCTGCTTGGCCTGCTCGCGGGAGACGGTGTTGTTGACGTAATAGTCGGCGCTCAGCAGGTTGCCGATATCGCGGAAGGCGATACCCGACGCCTTCGCGTCGGCGAGGGCCCTGATCAGGTTGGACGCGTTCTTCTGCGCGTAGTCCGGACGGACCAGGTAGAAGTCGTCCGCCCAGGTGGCCTGCTGGTAGGTGACGATATCGTAGGAATAGAGCCTCGCCTGCTCGCGCGTGGTGAAGCGCGCCGCGTTGGAGAAGGGGAAGAAGCCCTGGAAGATGCCGCTGTGGTAGGCGAAGCAGTTGATGCCGTCAAAGTAGAGGGGGATCTTCAGCTGGTCGGCCGTCTGGATCAGCTTCTTCATGCCGCCGCTGCCGCCGAGCTGGCCGAGCACGTTCACGCCGGTCAGCACCTGCTGGCGGACGCCGCCGTTGGCCCAGCCGGTCATGCGCGCGTGCAGGCCGGTGATGCCGCTGTCGGTGAGCTCCTTGAGGATGGCGGCCGACTCGTCAAACGTGGTGGTGGTCACGACGGAATCCACCGGGAAGCCCGCCTTGACCTGCACCTTGTTGATCGCGCCGATCAGCTCGACGTTGATGGGCGGGTTGGCTTCGACCTCGGCCGCGTTGGCGGCTTCCTGGCCGCGCAGGTAATCGCCGTAGGCTTCCGCCATCTTCACATAGCTGTCGCCTTCCACGAACCGGTAGCGCAGAACCACGGAATCATCCGGGATCTTCGATTCATACATGTAGACGGGCGTACCGCTCTTCTGCACCTTGAACTCGTCGTAGTGCAGCACGTTGTACTTGGTGTAGACGCAGTTGTAGCTGTTGGAGTGGCCGGGGCCGGCGATGTCCGCCTTGATGGCCGCGTAGGAGCTGCCGCCCTCGATGATGCAGATGAAGGATCCGTCGGGCTGGCCCATGCCGAACACGGGGAAGGCGTTTTCGGTCTCGCTGGGGGCTTCCAGGCGCTCGTCGGCGTAGTCCCAGCCGTACAGGTTGGCGGAGTAAGCGCTCTGGTTCAGCTTGCCGTTATTGTTGTTAATCAGGGCGCCGCCGCCTTCGGGGATCAGCATGAAGCCGTCCTGCTTCGTGCCCGCCGCACCGAACATCGGCAGCACGGTGATGAAGGTGACCGGCATCGTCGCCTCGCAGCGGATGCTGTTGTAGGGCACCTCCACGACCAGGTCATCCCCGTCCAGCCGGTAGATCATGCTGACGTTGAAGACGGGGCCGTTGTTGCTGCGCTCCTCCTGCAGCAGCGCGATGTCGGTCTCATAGTCTTCCCAGGTATAGCCGGCTTCGGCGAAATACTTTTCCAGCGCCTGCTTGTTCTTGGTCGTGTTCGTCTTGGCGTCGGTCTTCATGGAGTAGACGTCCACGTCGCCGATCTTGCCGGTGGTGAAGTACGCGCCGACCTTCTTTTTGGTGCTCTTGCTCATCTTGTCGAGGAAGGCGTTGTACCTTTCGGCGCTGATCACCATGGGGAAGAGGTACACGCGCTCGATCTTGCCGATGGCGTAGTCGATGCGGATGGCCCCGTCCTCCTCCTGGTGGATGGTGTAGTTCTGGTTTTCGATGGAATAGCTGTAGTTGTCCAGCTCGTTGTTCTCGTTCACGTAGTTGAGGTACAGCGTGGAGGCCAGGAAGCTCTTCTTGGAAGCGAGCACAATGCTGTCGGACTCGTAGTCCGGGGGATTGGAGTACCAGGTCTTCTGCGCCGCCTTGTCCAGGACGGTGAACTGCGTCGTCTCCGGGTCCATCTCGAAGCGGACCCGGTCGCTTTCCATGACGAGCTTCTTGGTGTCGCCCTCATAGTTGTGGATGACCGGCTCTTCGCTGTAGGTATTCTCCTTCTCGGAATAGATCGGGATGAATACCCAGATGACCAGCGCCGCGAGCGCCAGCAGCACGATGATCCAGGGGATCAGCCGACGGATGATGGACTTTTTCTTCATCTTCATCATCCCTCCTTAATACAACCGATAGATGATTTCGCGGTAGAAGCTGACAAAGTATCCGACCGCGTCGCTCAGCAGGCTGAAGAACACCAGCACGAGGAAGATGATGATCGCCGCGCCGACCACGGTGACCACTAGGAAGATCAGGGTCTTGCCCGGGCCGTAGTCATGGACTTCCATCAGGCCGACGAACACCAGGAACACGCACCAGATGAGGCTGACGCCGAGGATCACCGTATAGAAGCTGCCCTCGTCAAACGTGACCATGTTGCTGATCAGGATCATCGGCAGCTGGATCATCACGTAGGGCACCAGCGCGTAGCACATCGCGATGTAGATATCGATGAACCGGCCCTTGCCGTCAAACAGCGTCGTCATGGCCCAGTTGGCCAGGCACAGCACCAGGAAGGGCAGCAGCAGCGAGGCGGCTTCCTCGAAGGTGTTCAGGTACTGGACGGGCGCGTTGATGAACTGGAAGTTGGTGAGCATCAGCTTCAGCACGCGCGTCAGCAGGAAGAGGATCAGGAAGGTGTTCGCGGCGGCCAGGGTGCCCCGCTTTTCGTGGATCAGGTCCCAGAAGCCGTCGAACGGATGCGTGCACACATACAGCGCGTAGCGCAGCGAATCCTTGTACCGCTTGAGCCAGGCTTTCCGGTTGTCTGCTTTTGCTGCCTTATCCGGCAACGCTGCGGCCTTTGCTGCGTTCATGGATGATCACCTCCCATTTCATTCGTTTCACCCTGCCGATCGCCAGCGGCACGATCAGCAGGACTGCCAGGATCAGGACAAGCCACCAGACGTTCCGCTCGACCCATTCCTTCCGGTACAGCTTGAAGGCTCTGCCGTAGTTCTGGCGGTCGTGGGCCTTCTCAAAGTAGTCCATCGCTTCCTTGAACTTGTTCTGGCGGACCAGCGCGCGCCCGATGCCGCGGAAGGCCAGCGGGTAGTTGGCGTTCAGGGTCATGACGCTGCGCCACAGATCGGCGCTCTCGTCATAATCGCCGCGGACGTAGGTGTCGATCGCGTTGAACACCATCGTGCCGTACTCCGTGGGCGTGAAGACGGTCACGCTGCGCTCCTGCTTGTCCAGCACGAAGAGGTCGCGGCCCCGGTGCTCGATGCTGGTGGCGGACACGAAGGCGCCGTCGATGTTGCCCTTGGTGCCGAAGGCCCACAGCATCACGCCCTGGCTGTCATAGCCGAATATGCGGCCGCGGGTCTTGTCCAGCGCGACGTAGATGTCGTTTTCAAGCACGGTGATGTCGGTGAACTTGCTGGGGCCGTTGGCTGTGCTGCCTTCGATCCACCAGATGTCGCCGATCGGGGGATAGCGGTCATTCTTGATCAGGATGTCGTTGCCGATGCCGTTCAGGCGGCGGATCGGCTTCGCGTTGTCCCACTTGAGGTCATACTCGCTGAAGACGGTGTTGGTCGCGTAGATGAAGCCCTCCTGGTCCATGTACAGGTTCTCGTACTCGGTCGGGACGAAGCTTTCGGACGCGGCGCGCTGCTCCTTGGTCTGGAAGTACCGTTTCCAGATGTATTCGGCCATGTTGACGGACACCGTGTTGGCGCCGATGTAGCCGGTGAACACCGTGTCGCTCTCGTACTTGACGAAGCCCTTGTTGATGTTCTCGGCGAGCACGTAGACGCGGCCGGCCACGTCCACGGCGATCCGGCGGGGCAGGAAATCCAGCCGCTGGTCGAAGGTGCTGTCATCGGGCTTGGTGAATTCCTTGATGAAATTCAGGTCCTTGTCCATCATGACCACGCGGTAGTTGCCGTAGTCGGCCACGTAGATATTGCCCTCTTCATCGGCGTTGACGTCCATGGGGTGCTTGAGCGCCGGCGTGGCGGCCCCCCGGACCTCGCTGATGACGCGGACAAACTGCGCGCCGTCGTCGCTGATCTTCAGCTGGATGACCCGGTCGTTGTCGGTGTCGGCGATGTACAGGTCATCGCCGCGCATGAACAGGCTTTCCGGGTTCCGCATGGCGACGCCGTTCAGGTTGTCCAGCCCCAGCGACATGCTGTTGATCACGCCGCTCACGCGGTAGGCGTCGGGGGACATCTGCACGTCGCCCCAGTAGTCGTAGTTGTATGTGTATGAGGTGCTGTAGCCGTCCTCAGCCATGCTGAAGCTGTTGTCCGCCAGCGCGGCGGGGAACATGCTCAGCAGCAGCAGCAGCGCCGCCATGAGGGCCAGCATCCGCTTCGTCACTTTCACTTGACCTTTCCTCCTTCTTGATTCAAGTCTCTCAAAGCGCCCGGGAAAAGCTCAGTCCTTGATGCCGGAGGAGGCCATGGTCTCCAGGATGCGGCTCTGGCTGAGGATGAAAATGAGAATCGGGACGGCCACGATGACGACGTTGGCGGCTGCGACCTGGCCCGTACGGGCGATACCGCCGGCCTGGATCTGCTGCAGCGCGTAGACCAGGGTCTTCTTGGCTTCGGAGTAGATGACCGTGCTGGCGCTGGTGTTCCACAGGCCCTGGACGCTGAAGATGATCATGGTCAGCCAGGCGGGCTTGACGTTCGGCATCACGATGTGCCAGAAGATGCGGAAGAGGCCGGCGCCGTCGATGGTGGCCGCTTCGATCAGCGCGGTGGGCAGGCCCTCCATGAACTGCTTCATCAGGAAGAGGCCGATCGGCGCCGCGAAAGCCGGCAGGACCAGCGCCCAGTAGGTGTCGACCATGCCGAGGCGGCTCAGGATCAGGTAGTTCGGGATGCCGGTGACATAGCCGGAGAACATCAGGCAGGTGGTGACGACGCCGAAGAAGAGCCTGCCGCCGGGGAATTCATACTTCGCGAGCACGAAGGCGGCCATGCTGGCGATCACCAGGTGTCCGAAGGTGCCCAGGAAGGTGATCAGGACCGTGTTGGTCAGGTAGCGGCTGAAGGGGACCCAGCTCTGGCGCATCGTGACCAGCAGGTCGGAGAAGTTGTCCATGGTGGGGTGCGCGGGCCAGACGGGCGGGGGAAAGCGGAAGAGCTCGTCCAGCGGCTTCAGGCTCGAGCCGATCAGGTAGATGAGGGGGAAGACCATCATGATGCCGACGATGATCAGCATTAGGTAGATGCCGAGGTCGCCCGCGATGGAGCGGTTGGGGTGGCGGCGCTTGATCAGGTGGTGCCTGGGGCGCTGGATGCGCTCGCCGCGCATCTCCGCCAGGCGGCGCAGCTCGTCGGCGCGGGTGTAGGTCTGCTGCGGGCGGGTCTCCCAGTGCTTGTCCATGTGGCTGTAGATGGAGTTGCCCTGGTCCAGCTGCAGGTCGAAGGGCTGGCCTTCCTTGATCACCACGTGGACCTGGACGGCGGTGTCGCCCAGGCGGACGCTCGTCATCTCGTCCATGGCGTTGTACTGCCATTCGAGGACGGCTTCCTGCTGGCGGGTATAGAATACCGCGCCGGTATCGCCGGCGACCAGCGTGCCGCTGTACTTCTTGCCGTCGCTCAGTTTCAGAACGCCGGTGGAACGGAGCGTTTTGTTTTCACTCATGTCAGCTTCCCACCCTTCCCAGCATCGCGGTAATCGCTTTCTTGCACAGGATCATGACCAGGAACAGCAGCGTGGCGATCGCGCTGGCGTAGCCCATCTCAAAGCGGCTGAAACCGTAGTCGAACAGGTGGGTGACGACCGTACGGGCCGCGTAGTCCGTGGAGGGATAGCCGCACAGCGCGCGCGGGACGTCGCAGACGTTGAAGGCGGAGGTGATCGACATGACCGCGCCGAACAGCAGCATGGGCTTCACGCTGGGCAGGGTGATGTGGTAGAGCTCCTGCCAGCGGTTGCGGACGCCGTCCACATAGCCGGCTTCGTACATGCTGTTGTCGATGCTCTGGAAACCGGCGATGAAGCTCAGGAAGCCGGTGCCCATGCTCATCCACAGGATGACGATGATCAGGATGGTCATCATGTAGTT
>CACXEB010000385.1 GCA_902766515.1 uncultured Eubacteriales bacterium | reverse complement strand
TTGCGCCGCAGGCGGTACAATAAGCATCCCCGGTGTAACCGTCTGCTTCGCAGGCAGCACCAACGGCATTCCGCGTTTCCTGACCGCCGGTATGATGACCGGGATTGATCGGCAGGATTTCTTCCTTTGTCTCACCGCAGACCGTGCACGAATACCGGATAATGCCGGTTGTTATACAGGTCGCTTCCCGGACGATTTCGCCCTGATTCCAGGCGTGTCCCGCAGGCATTCCCTCTGTCGCCCCGCACACCCTGCATGTTTTCGGCGCCGTGCAGGTCGCCGCCTGCCAGTCATGCAGGCCCGTGGCCGGGATCGTGTGGCCGTCGCTCACCTTCCGGCCGCAGGCCTTGCAGTAAATGTCGCCGCTGTAGCCCGCCTCCGCGCATGTGGCTTCCTTCGCGCCGCGAAGCTCTGTATCGACATGGTTTTCCGGATCGGGTGGGATCGTCTCGTCCTTTTCCCGGCCGCAGCCGGTACATGTATAGTGGATCAATCCCAGCCTGACGCAGGTCGCGGGATAGATCACCTTTCCCGAATCCCAGGTATGTCGAGACGGGTCCGCCGGGTCCACCCTGTCCTTTGTCGCGCCGCAGGCCGTGCAGGTAAAGACCGTGACCCCGGGGAGCCTGCATGTGACCGGATAGATGGCCCGGCCCCCGTCCCATTGATGGCCCGCCTGTTCACCTTCCTTCATACCGCATACTTTGCACGTTTTCGGCGCGGTGCAGGTCGCCGGCTGCCAGTCATGAAGGCCCGTCGCGGGGATGGTCCGGCCGGTGGCAATCGCCCTGTGGCAGTCCCGGCAATAGGTATCGCCCGTATAGCCCGCCGCGCCGCAGGTCGCCGGCCGCTCGTCCTTCAGCTCCGTACCGCCGGTATGCCGGGTCGGGTCCACCGGGAGCTCCCGCTCCTCCGCCTGTCCGCAGTCCGCGCAGGCGAACCGCTGCCGGCCCGGCGCAATGCAGGTCGCTTCCTGCAGCACCGCACCGGCTTCCCATCGGTGATCCGACATGGGGATCGCCTGCCCCCGCGCCAGCACCCGGCCGCACGACTGGCAGTACGTGTCCCCCGTATAGCCCGCCGCCCGGCAGGTGGCCGCCTGCGCGCCCCGGACAGCCGTCTCCCCCACATGGTTCGCCGGGTCCGGTTCGCCCTCGGTCTCCCCGCAGATTTTGCAGGTCTTCGGGGTCACGCAGGTGGCCGGCAGCCAGTCATGGACATGGCGCTCATACCCGCAGTACGGGCAGATATCCCCCACGATCGTCCGTACGCGCCTGCCGCACTGCGGGCAAAGCCAGTAATCCTCCGCCGCCAGCGCCTGCGCCGGCAGGAGCATAGCCAGCAGTGCCAGCGCCATCAGGATGGCAATGGTCCGGTTGCGTTTCACGGAAAGCCTCCCCATTCCAGCAAAGCGTCAACGATCAAACACAAAGCAAAAAGCCCGGCCAGGGCGAACAGATCAGACAAAGCCGGACGCAAGATCAATCCATAAAGCAGGGCGGACGCAGTTGTTCGTACTGGTCACAGCATCATAGCAAGCGGAGCCGTCATAGCACACGGCAGCGCTGAAGCCGTCACCGTAGGCGGGCACCCGCAGCCACCATCCCGCGGCCGGTATGCCCTCCGCCATGAGTCCGTCCGGCACCAGACCGCCCTGCGCGAGCGCATAGGGCGTCGCCCAGGCGCAGGCCGCGTCATTTTCATACGCATTCAATCCGAAATACCGGTTGGCTTCCGCGTAGCTCAGCAGGAAAATCCTGTCCTGCGTGTCAGCGCAGAACGCATCAGCCGCACCGCTCTTCCCCTGCCGCCGGCTGTTATCCACTTCCGTCACCAGGATGCCGTTCCGCTCCGTTTCCGTGAACGCTGTCAGCAGGAAATCCTCATTCAGCCACTTCCGCAGCGAGCACGCGTCCCAGGCAGCATCTTCAAATTCCTCATGATAGGGCTTCGCGTCCAGGCCATAACGGCTGATCAGCAGCGCCTTTCCATTGGCTTCATCCACCTCCAGCACCTGCCACGCCACCGGCTCCGCCCCGTTCTCCGGATGATCATCCTGCTCATACCGGCCGAAAGTCACGATCTCCCCGGCGGACAGGGCCGGCAGGGGCTCCCCTTCCGTCTTTCCGCAGACCCGGCAGGTTTTCGGCGCTTCTCTTGTCGCTGCCTGCCAGTCATGGCCCGTGGCGGGGATTGCGTGTCCCTGCTCCACCACCCTGCCGCAGGCCTCGCAGCAGACATCCCCCGTGTATCCCGCCGCCCGGCAGGCGTCGGCCGGCCGCGCGTCCCGGATAAAGAGCGGTCCCTCATGCTTCTCCGGGTCCGGCTGGCCTTCCGTCTCCCCGCAGGTTTTGCAGGTCTTCGGGGTCAGGCAGGTCGCCGATGCCCAGTCGTGGGCATGGCGCGCATACCCGCAGGACGGGCAAAGGTCCCCCGCCTCCCCGTTCACCTGCTTTTCACACACCGGGCAGGTCCAGCCGTCCGCCGCCCGCGCCTGCGCCGGCAGGAGCATGGACAGCAGCACCATCACGATGGCAATGATCCGGTTTCGTTTCATGGCAGCATCTCCTCTGAACGCGATGGGGGCGGTGAAGGACGGGAGCGCTTACCTGTGAAACAGCTTATGGTTCTGGTACACCGGATCGGTCGTCAGCCGGACGCCGAGGCGGCGGAAGGTATTGCGGTCGGAGGCGGTCAGCATGACCGTGGCATGGGCCTCGCAGTCCTTCAGGTCCTTGAGGGCGGCCAGCGCGCGGGCGGCGGCCTCGTCGGACGCGGCGCTCACGGACAGGGCGATCAGGACCTCGTCGGAATGCAGGCGCGGGTTATGGTTGCCCAGGTACTTGCACTTGAGCTCCTGCACGGGGCCGAGTACCTCGGGCGCGATCAGGTGGGTGGCCTTGCCGATGCCCGCCAGCTGCTTGAGGGCGTTGAGCACCACCGCAGCGGACGGGCCCATCAGGTCCGAGGTCTTGCCGGTGACGATGGCGCCGTCGCGCAGCTGGATCGCCAGGGCCGGCTGGCCGGTCGCCTGCTGGCGGTTCCGTGCCGCGCCGATGACCGGCCGCTCGTCCTCGGTGATGTTCAGCTGGCGCATGAGCAGCTGGATCTTGTCCGCCTGCTCAGGGCCGGCGGTGCCGTCCAGGCTCGCGCAGCGCGCGGCGAACCAGCGGCGGATGATCTCCTGCCGGGCGGCGGCGCGGCACACGTCGTCGTCCGAGATGCAGTATCCGATCATGTTGACGCCCATGTCCGTGGGCGACCGGTAGGGCGACTCGCCCCACACCCGCTCGAACAGCGTCTCCAGCACCGGGAAGATCTCGATATCACGGTTGTAGTTGACCGTCTTTTCGCCGTAGGCGTCCAGATGGAAGGGGTCGATCATGTTCACGTCGGCGAGGTCCGCGGTCGCGGCCTCGTATGCCACGTTGACCGGATGCTTGAGCGGCAGGTTCCAGATCGGGAAGGTCTCGAACTTCGCGTAGCCCGCCTTGAGGCCGCGGCGGTTTTCCTGGTACACCTGGCTCAGGCAGGTCGCCATTTTCCCGCTGCCCGGCCCGGGCGCGGTAACCACCACCAGGGGGCGGCTGGTCTCGATATAGTCGTTGCGGCCGAAGCCTTCCTCCGAAACGATATGGTTGACGTCGGTCGGATAGCCGGCGATCGGGTAATGCCGGTACACGCGCACACCCAGCGCGTTCAGGCGCTGTTCAAACTGGTCCGCGGCGTTCTGCCCGGCATAGCGGGTCAGCACCACGGAGCCCACATACAGCCCAAAGCCGCGGAAGGCGTCGATCAGGCGGAGCACGTCCAGGTCATAGGTGATGCCCAGGTCGCCGCGGATCTTGCTTTTTTCGATGTCGTTCGC
Source organism: uncultured Eubacteriales bacterium (assembly GCA_902766515.1). The sequence continues at coordinate 4,003 of CACXEB010000385.1, read as the reverse complement.
GTTGATGACGATGACGATTTCCGCCTGCTCCCTGAGCTCCAGCAGCATCCGGATCTTGGCGTCGGGCGGGAAGCCGGGCAGCACGCGCGTCGCGTGGTAGTCGTCAAACAGCTTGCCGCCGAACTCCAGGTACAGCTTGCCGCCGAAGTGATCGATGCGCGCCAGGATGCGTTCCGACTGCAGGCGCGTGTATTTTTCCTGGTCAAACCCTATCCGCATGTTTACCCTTTCTGGCCCGGCGCCGTGCGCGCTCCAGCCTGTCAATCAGTTCAGTCACGTCGCCGTCGACGATGGCCTCCAGCCACTCGTCGTCCAGCATGTTCCAGTCGATGCCGGCCTCCGCGGCGATCGCCAGGTATTCCTCCATCGTCTGCGCCCGGACCAGCCGGTCGACCGTGTCCTGGCTGAGCTCCGGGAAGGCCTCCTCCGCTCCCGCCGTCATGACGGCAGCCCCAGCGGCTGGAAGCCGGCCACGTGCAGCACCTGCAGCACGATGGTCGTGATGCCCAGCACCGCCATGTAGATCACGAACGCGCTGGAGCTGATTGTCTCGACACGGCGGAGCATGAAGCGGACCGTCAGCAGGCCCAGCACAAACGCGACCGCGACGCCGAGCAGGATCACGGGCAGCATGTCCTTGATCAGGGCGAACGCGCCATTGTCATAGGCGTCCTTGCCCTCGACCAGCAGGCTGCCCAGCACAGCGGGTGCGCTCATCATGAAGCAGAACTTGATCGCGCTCTTGCGGCTCAGGCCGCTCCACACGCCGCCCAGCGTGGTGGATCCGCTGCGGCTGATGCCGGTCATCATGCCCAGCGCCTGGAAGCAGCCCATGATCAGGGCGTGTTTGCCCGTGACCGTGTCGGTCGTCTTTTTATGCTGACCGCTGCTGAGCCGCTGCATCAGCGCGATCATCAGCGCCGTCACCAGGAAGAAGACGCCCAGCAGGCCGCCCGCCTCCAGCTTGTCGAACAGGTCGCCCAGCGCCAGCTTGACCGCCAGCGCGGGCAGGCTGGCCACGAACAGCCACAGCAGCACCTTGGAATGGAACAGGTTTTTCAGGATGTCCAGCCAGTCCTTCCAGAACACGATCAGGACCACCAGCAGCGTGCCGACGTGCAGCATCACCGTCACCAGCAGCATGGCCTCCTCCGGGACATTCATCTGCAGCAGCTGCTCCAGGAACAGGATATGGCCGCTCGAGGAGATGGGCAGGAATTCGCCCAGCCCCTGGACTGCGCCCAGCAATAGCGCCTGCCACCAGGTCATCGTCATCCCCTCCTTACGCCATCTTGTCGGCCATCGGACGGCCGCCCAGGATATGGAAATGCAGGTGGCCCACCGACTGGCAGGCATCCGGCCCGCAGTTGGAGATCAGGCGGTAGCCGCTCCGGTCGATACCCTCCTGCTTCGCGATGTTCGCGGCGGCCCGCAACAGCGCGGCCAGCTCCGCGTCGGTCAGGCCATCCAGCCCGTCCAGGCCATGGACATGCGTCCGGGGCACCAGCACCACGTGCGTCGGGGCCTGCGGGTTGATGTCCCGGAAGGCGTAGCAGTTTTCATCCTCGTAGACCTTCGTGCTGGGGATCTCCCCGCTCACGATTTTGCAGAACAGACAGTCGCTCATGGTTTTTTCTCCTTTCATTGATCCGGAATCATTATTTCAGGATGGCTTTCATTTCGTCCCAGTGGCGCTCCATGTCGCCCACCAGCGCCATCTGGGTGCGCGCGCGGTCCAGGTTGTGGCCGGGGCGGGCGATGTGGAAATAGGTATCGCCCTGCAGGTAGTCCGTCAGGAAGCGGGCGCCGCATTCCAGCGTAATCAGCCGCGCGCCGTCCGCCAGGGTCTCGCGCTCCAGGACGTTCAGGCTGTCGCGGCACACGGACAGGAAGCCCTCCGTGAAGGCGCGGTACATGTCCATGGACAGCCGGACCTTGCCCAGGTCCTGCTCATCCTCCGCCGCCTCCGACGCGCCGAAGCGGATCGCGTCGCCGTAATCGTAGGCGGCCAGGCCAGGCATGACCGTGTCCAGGTCGACGATGCACAGCGGCTCCCGCGTCTTTTCGTCCAGCATGACGTTGTTGAGCTTGGTGTCGTTGTGCGTCACCCGGAGGCTGAGCTCGCCGCGGTTCAGCAGGCCGATCAGTTCCCCGGCGGACGCCTCGCGGGCCAGGTAGAAATCGATCTCCGGCCGGACACCGGCCGCGCGGTTCATGACGTCCGCGTCGATTGCCCGGCGCAGCGCCTCAAAGCGTTTCGGGGTATGGTGGAAGTCCGGGATGGATTCTGTCAGCTGGTCCGCCGGAAAGTCCGCCAGCTGCTGCTGGAACGCGCCGAAGGCGCGGCCCGCCTGCCGGAAGTCCTCGGTGCTCTCGGGCATGTCCAGGCAGATGCTGCCGGTCACATACTCATACATCCGCCACAGCCGGCCGTCCTCCTCCAGGATGTACTTTTCGCCGTCCGTGGTCGGCACCAGCTGCAGGACCTGCCGTGGATCCCGCACCTTGCGGCGGATATGGTCCGTCACCATGATGACGTTGCGCATCAGGCCCCGCGGGTCCCGGAAGGTCTGGGTATTGACATTCTGGAGCACATACAGATGCGGCCGGTTGGTGACCACCAGCCACGTCTTGTTGATGTGGCCGGAGCCGAACGGCACACAGCCGATGGGCATTCCCTCCAGTACAAAGCGGGAAATCATCTCCTGCATGAATCTACCTCCTGACCGCGGCGGCCTGTTGCGCGCCCCGCGGGATCCTACCGGCAGATCATACCACATTTCCGGTTGATTATCAACCGTTCCACTTGTGTCAATCCAGCGGATATGTTAAAATACCCCCATGTCTGACCAAGGAGGAACCAACGCCATGAATCATGTCACCAGAAGCATCCTGGCCCTGCTGATCTGCGGGGTCTGCCTCTGCGCCCCGCGCCTGTCCGGCGCCGCGGGCGAGCCGCCGACGGGCGACAATATCCGCGTCGTGAAGCTCAGCTGCACCGGCGACGCGCTGATCGGCGCGAGCGAGAGCGTCCGCAGGAAGGGCGAGGGCACGTATTCCTACGACACCTACATCGAGCAGAACGGCTACGCCTATCCCTTCGCGGGGCTGTACGAGATGTTCAGCCAGGACGACATCACCTTTGTGAACCTGGAAAACGTGCTGGCGGACGACATCAAAAAGGGCTTTTCAAAATCCCGCCTCGTGTTCCGCGGGCCGTCGGACTACGCGAAGATCCTGACCGAGGGCAGCGTGGAGGTCGTCAACCTGGCCAACAACCATACCGAAAACTACGGCACCGAGGGGATGGAGAAGACCGTCGCCGCCCTGGAGGCCGAGGGCATCGGCTACAGCGGCACCACCTTTGGGCTGAACGCCTACTGCATCCGCGAGATCGGGGACATCAAAATCGGCTTCGTCGGCCTGTACCCCCGCTACAACGCCTTCAAGGGGCAGGAGCGCAAGCACCAGGCCGAGGCCAAAGCCTGCTTTGACGCCTGCAAGGAGGCCGGATGCCAGGTGATCGTCGCGTCCATCCACTGCGGCGGCGAGTACCAGAAGAAGCACGCCGATATGCAGGAAAAGTATGAGAAGCTGTGCAAATCCATGGGCGCGCACCTGGTGATCGGCAACCACCCGCACGTGCCGCAGGGCATCCACGTGGCGGACGGCGTCACCTGCCTGTACTCGCTGGGCAATTTCACCTTCGGCGGCAACACGGGCGTAGACGAGAAGCTGACCGTCATCCAGAGCTACGTCGCCCAGTTTGACCTGTACTTCGACGGCACCACCTACCTGGGCCATCAATTGACCATCTGGCCCATCCACATCAGCGGCACCGCCCCTGCCAACAACTACCAGCCCGTCCTGGTGGGCGGCGCGGACGCCGAAAAGGTGATGAAGCTGATCCAGAACGACTGCGGCCGGTTCAAACTGAACCCCTACGTCGAAGGCCAGGGGGCCGTGCAGGACTTCGTGCCCTGGCCCTGAAGCGGTTGACAGC
>CACXEB010000384.1 GCA_902766515.1 uncultured Eubacteriales bacterium | reverse complement strand
GATGACGGATGGGCGGGCGCAGCCGGCGCTGGACGCCATGATGGAATTCATTACCTGCTGCCGCAGCACGGACGACCGCCTCTGCGGCCTGGCGGTATACTACCCCTATTACAATAAAGACCGCTATACGGCAGCCTGGAATACGATGTACGCTGCGCTCTCCGCTTCCAGCGGGTACGCGGCGTATGTGGACCGGTTCGCCCGGTACCTGACGGGGGCTTCCTTCGGCAGCTGGCATGGCCTGGAAACCCGGGCGGAATCATCGGATGAGAATGGAGATCTGCTGACGATGCAGCTGACGGAGGAGCAGGTCCGGAACTTTTCCTCCGCCAGCCTGGTCATTACGCAGCAGCCGGCATCGGACAGCACATTCGCGTTTCTCAGCGAAATCAATGACGTCGCACTGGACGATCAGGGCGTTTTGTCCGCGCATTATGACCGTCAGGGTCTCGTCGCGGTGGACCGGGACGGCCGGCCGCTGACGGACAGCCTGTTGTTCTATTATCGCGACGGGCGCTATATGATTCCCTGTATCCTGCAGCCGAAAAACATCTTCAGCAGCGAATGGGCCAACGCGGAAATCGTCTGCGCGCCCGACCCGGAGGATCCGGGAAGGCTGCGCATCCAGACGGTTTACGCGAGCGAAGACGCGGACCTGGTGACCATGCTGGATATCCGGGACTGGAGCGTCATTGAGTTTATCTACCGGCAGCGGCTGCTGAGCCGGGACGCCGACGGGCAGGTGCTGCCGTTTGACGCGTGGGGGGCGACAGGTGCCATATACGGCTACGATATCAGGGTCAGCGAGCTGGACGGGTTTGCTTTCGTCCGGGGAGATGTCAGCGACGCCGTCCGGTACGCGCATTTCCAGGTGACGGATACGCAGAATAACACCTATGGCAGCGAACCGGCCAGGCTGCCGGACAGGGGCGTGATCGATGTCCCCTTCCGGCCCGTGACGCTCGTGGATGACGAGGACCTGGAAATCGTCCTGACCTCCGTTCAGTACGCGCCGGACTTGGCCCTCGGCAGCGGTGTCATCCTGACCTATCGGGTCACGAACCGGCGCGATGAGCCGCTTCAGTCGCTGCAGGCGGCGCGGTACCTGGTCAACCGCCGGACCGCGCTGGGCCTGTGGGAAAAGTATAAGCCTTGGAATGCAAACATATTTGAGTGCCGGGAAACCATATTGTTTTCGGAGCTGGCGTTTGCGGGCGTGGATCATCTGGAGCACTTGTCGATGACGTGGCAGGCCCAGTGGGAAACACAGCGGAGCTATGAGGCGGAGGCTTCGATGTCGCTTCATTTCGAAGAATATATGCCGGCTGTGGATATTCCGGTCCTGGCGGAAAGCCGGGCGGAGGGGATCCATATGGCGCTGCAGGAGGTCAATCTCGATACGGAAAAAGGCAGGCTTTCCTGCCGGATCCATGTAACAAACGAAAGCGGCCGGACGGTCGAACTGGACAAAATGATCTGCAGCCTCTCGGTCAACGGATGCGTGTTCGGCTTTGCGTCCATGCAGGATGTGGCTGACCTGACCAGCCTCTCCGCCAGTCTGCCCCCGTCCTGCGACCTGACGTTCCGCCTGCAGCGGAGCATCGGCGAGCAGAGCCTGCAGAATCCCGAAATCGATTGTGACAGCCTGTTCAGCGTGTACGGCATCCCGGAAATCCGCCAGATCGGCCTGGAGTTAGACGGGTCCCGGTTTACCTTCGACCTGCCGGAGCCGGTGGCCGTGCCCGATGCGGCGCGGCCCGATCTTCCGGTCCTGATGCGGACAAACGATGTGACGCTGTATCTGGAAAGCGTCCATGTGATGGAACGCGAACCGGCCGTCCAGCTGGTCCCGATCGCGGAAAACCATTCGGACCAGGCACTGGACGAGCTGGCACTCAGGACTGCCGATCCCGCGTCTGATTCAGGAGCCGCCGTCAACGGGGTACCGGTGAAACCTTATCAACTGAGTGTCCTCGCGTATGGCAAACGCCCGTTGCCGGCGCATGCGGCCGTGCGGAGTTATGTCATCCTGCGCCCCGATCTGCCGGAAGAAAACAGTCAGGCGGCGCCGCTGCCGCTGGAAACGCTCCGCCTGCCGTTCCTGATCCAGTATGGGGATTCCGTGGATCAGACGACCGCGGCTGTCCTGGCGCCGGAAGCACCGGTGACGGAAACCGGTCGGGTCAGCGTGCCATGGACGATCCTCCCGGCGCAGCTGCCGTGATATACAAATAAACCGCTGCCGGACCGCGATGGTTCCGGCAGCGGTTCTGTATTGATTTCGATTGGATATGCAGCGGTTACTCCACGCAGACGTGCCAGTTGCCGTAGGGATCCTTGATCGCGCCAGACTGGATGCCGGTGACCGTGTCATAGAGCTTCTGGCTCACGGGGCCGATGCCGCCGTCGCCGACGGTCATTACGTCGTTCTCGTAGCGCAGCTTGCCGACGGGGGAGATGACGGCGGCGGTGCCGGTGCCGAAGCACTCTTCGAGCGCGCCGGTCTTCTGGGCTTCGATCAGCTCGTCCACGGAGATGCGGCGTTCTTCAACTTCGTAACCCCAGTCTTTGCACAGGGTGATGGCGGAGTTGCGGGTGATGCCGGGCAGGATGCTGCCGGAGAGCATGGGCGTGACGATCTTGCCGCTGATCTTGAAGAAG
>CACXEB010000383.1 GCA_902766515.1 uncultured Eubacteriales bacterium | reverse complement strand
TTCATTGCATTCAACGCCGTTCCGCTCCGTTTCCGCATGCCTTCCGCCTCCTTTCCTTTTAGTTGCGAACGCAGTCAGTATACCTTAAATATGCCTGAATGTCAACGGATTTATTCCGGCAATAGCCGGGGCCGGTATGCGGGACCTGCAAGCGATGAAAGGAAGAGCGGAGTGAGGAGAGTGAAGAGCGGAGTTCAAGCTTGTTCAAACGACGTCTCAAAGCGGTCCTGGCTGTTTTCCCGTGCTTGACAGCCATCGCGTTTTGTGTTACACTTTCGGCGCAGTGGAAACTGCTCCATGCGCCCGTAGCTCAGTTGGATAGAGTGTCAGACTCCGACTCTGAAGGCCATGCGTTCGAATCGCACCGGGCGTACCAGCGAAACCGCCGAGGATTCCAGGATCCCCGGCGGTTTTGTCTTTACGGATCGGGTTTGCGATCCTATGGAATGATCCGCAAATGAATCCTCTTTTGGGGGTCAGAACGGGGTCAGAACGGCAGCTATGAAATCGGGTCCGGAGTGCCACTTGTGGATTCATACATAATATGGTATAATCCGGCACGCGCCGGCATGATCGCGGCGGCGAAATCAGGAAGGATGGAAAGCAGGCAGGGGAACGTATGAACCAGGAAATGATTGAGAAACGGTATGAATACTGGCTGGCCTACGCTTCGGAAGCGGTGCGGCTGCAGCTCAAAGCCATGAAGGACCGGCCGGAGGAGAAAGAGGACGCGTTTTACCGGAGCCTCGCCTTCGGGACGGGCGGCCTCAGGGGCGTACTGGGCGCGGGAACCAACCGCATGAACGTGCATACGGTCGCCCATGCCTCCCAGGGGCTGGCGGATTATGTGAACGGGCATTTTCCGCCGGAGGGACGCAGCATCGCGATCAGCTATGACAGCCGCATCCAGTCGGACGAATTTGCCCGCACAGCGGCGGCAGTGTTCGCGGAGAACGGGATACGGGTGCACCTGTACCGCCAGCTCATGCCTACGCCCTGCCTGTCCTACGCGGTCCGCGCACTGGGCTGCGCGGCGGGGGTCATGGTCACGGCGTCGCACAATCCCGCCAAATACAACGGTTATAAGGTCTACGGCCCGGACGGCTGCCAGATCACCACGGAAGCGGCCGCGGACATCCTGGCGGCCATCGAGCGGCTGGACATGTTTGCGGACGTCAAGCAGGGCGATTTTGACCGGCTGCTCGCGGAGGGCCGCATCCGCTATATTGACGAACAGGTCTATACGGACTTTGTCAACGAGGTCAAGGCGCAGAGCGTCCTGGCGCCGGGGGAAGCGCTCAACCGGGACATCGCGATCGTCTACAGCCCGCTCAACGGCACGGGCCTCCGGCCGGTGCTGCGGACCCTGCGGGAGAGCGGCTTCACCCGGATCACAGTCGTGCCGGAGCAGGAGCAGCCGGACGGCCGTTTCCCGACCTGTCCGTATCCGAACCCCGAGATCCGGGAGGCCATGGAGCTGGGCATCGCATGCGCCAAGGCGCAGCAGGCCGAACTGCTGATGGCGACGGATCCGGACTGTGACCGCTGCGGCATCGCCGTGCGCGAGCCGGACGGGGAGTATACCCTGCTGACCGGCAACGAAACGGGTCTGCTGCTGCTGGAGTACATCTGCAGGCGGCGGACGGAGCGGGGGACGATGCCGGCTCATCCGGTGATGGTGAAAACCATCGTGACCACGGACCTGGCGGAGCGCATCGCGAAAGCGTACCATGTGGAGACCGTCAACGTCCTGACCGGTTTCAAGTTCATCGGCGAGGTCATCGGCCGGCTGGAGCAGGCGGGCCGCGTCGGCGATTATATTTTCGGCTTTGAGGAAAGCTACGGTTACCTGTCCGGCACATATGTCCGGGACAAGGACGCGGTCAACGCCGCGCTGCTGATCGCGGAGATGTTCGCCTGGTACCACCAGCAGGGCATCTCCCTGACGGAGGCGCTCCGGCGGCTGTACGCGACGTACGGCTACTGCCTGAACACCCTGCGCTCCTACACCTTTGAGGGCAGCGCCGGGCTGGAAAGGATGCGGGAGATCATGCGCAGCCTGCGGAGCCTCGGGAACCGGCTGGGGGACTTCGATATCGCGGAGACCCTCGACTATGCCGGCGGGCTCAACGGCCTGCCGCCGTCCGACGTGCTCCGGTTCGCGCTGGCGGACGGCAGTTCGATCGTTGTCCGGCCGTCGGGCACGGAGCCCAAGGTCAAGGTCTATATCTCCGCCGCCGCGCCGGACGCGGAGGAAGCGCAGCGCAAGGCGGAGTGGATGATCGCGGCCGTCAATCAGTATATTCAGTAACACCCGATCACACCTGTACATAGGGAGGCTGTATGCCCAGAAAGAAAAACACAACCACTGCCTATCCGATGATCCCGCTGCGGGGCCTGATGGTCTTCCCGCGGATGATCCTGCATTTTGACGTCGGCCGCGCCCCGAGCGTCGCCGCCCTGGAAAAGGCGATGCTCAAGAACCAGCAGCTGGTGCTGATGGTGCAGCGGGATGAAGAAAAGGAAGAACCGGCCTTCGAGGACCTGTGGCCGGTCGGCATGATCGCCGTCATCAAGCAGGTGATCAGCCTGCCCGGGGACGCCCTGCGGGTGCTGGTGGAAGGCCAGCGGCGCGTGCTGGTGACCGGCATCCGGGAGGACGACGGCGCGCCGGTCGCCGTGTGCGCCCCTGACGCGCAGGAGCCTGTGGACGAGATGGAGATGGAAGCCCTCTTCCGCAGCCTGCGTTCCGCCCTGCAGGCGTATACCGATTCCGGGGCTTCCGTATCGGCGGACACCCTGCGCGCCATCAGCTCCCTCCGGGATCCCGACGCGTTTACGGACCAGGTGGCGGCCAATATCCTGACCAAGTATGAGGACAAGCTGGATATCCTGCAGGAAATGAAGGTCGACCGGCGGACGGAGAAGCTGATTGCCGCCCTGATGCGCGAGACCTCGCTGACCGAGGTGGAGCGGGCGGTGCAGGCGCGCCTGCGCAAGCTGGTGGACAAAAACCAGCGGGACTATTACCTGCGGGAGCAGCTGCGCGCCATCCAGGAGGAGCTGGGCGACGAGGAGCTGAGCCAGACGGAGGACCTGCGCAAGCGCGCCGCCGGCCTCAAGCTGAATGACGAAGCCAGGGAACGGGTCGACCGCGAGCTCCAGCGCATGGACCGGATGGCTCCCGGATCGCCCGAGCTGGCGATGTCCCAGACCTATGTGGAGTGGATCCTGGACCTGCCCTGGGGCAAGTATACCAGGGATAACCTGGATATCAAACGCGCCCGGAGGATCCTGGATGAGGATCATTACGGCCTGAAAAAGGTTAAGGAGCGCATCATCGAGTACCTGGCGGTGCTGGCGCTGCGCCACCAGCACGAGGAGGATCCGGTCATGCACGGCCCCATCCTCTGCTTTGTCGGCCCGCCCGGCGTCGGCAAGACGTCCATCGTTCGGGCGGTTGCCAAGGCGGTGGACCGCAAGTTTGTCCAGATGTCCCTGGGCGGCGTGCGCGACGAGGCGGAGATCCGGGGCCACCGGCGCACCTATATCGGGGCGCTGCCCGGCCGCATCATCTCCGGCCTCAAGCAGGCGGGATCGATGAACCCGGTCTTCCTGTTCGACGAGATCGACAAGATGAGCAGCGACTTCCGCGGCGATCCGGCCAGCGCGATGCTGGAGGTGCTGGACGCGGAACAGAACAACGCCTTCCGCGACCACTACCTGGAGCTGCCCTTCGACCTGTCCCGCGTGATGTTCATCACCACGGCGAATACCCGGGAAAGCATCCCCGAGCCGCTGCTGGACCGCATGGAGATCATCGAAGTGCCGTCCTACACCGAGGAGGAGAAGCTGCAGATCGCCAAGCGGCACCTCGTGCGCAAGGAGGCGAAGGAGTACGGCGTGCCGGCCCGGTCGGTCCGCATCAGCGACAAGGTGCTGAAAACGATCATCGAGGACTACACGCGGGAAGCGGGCGTCCGCATCCTGACCCGCACCATCGGCCAGGTGATCCGCAAGTGCGCCGTCGACATGCTGGAGAACGAGAAAAAGTCGGTCACCGTGACGCTACCGGTGCTCCGGGAATACCTGGGCGCGGCGCGGTACCTGCGGGACCTGCCGGAAAAACAGCCCATGGTGGGCGTGGTCAACGGCCTGGCCTACACTGCGGTGGGCGGCGAGATGCTGAGCGTGGAATGCTCGGTCCTCAAGGGCTCCGGCGCGCTGGAACTGACGGGCAAACTGGGCGACGTCATGAAGGAGAGCGCCCAGGCGGCCCGAAGCTGGGTGCGTGTGCACGCGGCGTCCTTCGGCCTGGCGGACGATTTCTATAAGACCAACGACATCCATATCCATGTGCCGGAAGGCGCGGTGCCCAAGGACGGCCCGAGCGCCGGCGTGACGATCACCACCGCGATGGTCAGCGCGCTGACCGGCCGGGCGGTCCGGCAGGACATCGCCATGACGGGGGAAATCACCCTGCGCGGGCGGGTGCTGCCCATCGGCGGCGTCAAGGAGAAGATGCTGGCCGCGTATCGCGCCGGGATCAGGACCCTGATCCTGCCCAGAGAGAATGAGAAAGACCTCGAGGATGTGCCGCCCTACGTGATCGACACCTTCCGCATGGTCTACGCGGAGGAGATCGGCGACGTGCTGAAGGAAGCGCTGCTGCCCGCCGTGGGGGAGAATCCGTGATGGAGATCGAGCGCGCCGCATTTATCACCAGCCTCACGTCCTACCGGGATTTCCCGGGCATCGGGCTGCCGGAGATCGCCTTTGCGGGCCGCAGCAACGTGGGGAAGAGCTCCCTGCTCAACTGCCTCACGCGGCGGAAGGGGCTCGCCAAGGTCAGCGGGACGCCGGGCAAGACCCGGCTGATCAACGTCTTCCGCGTCAATGACGCGCTGCACCTGATCGACCTGCCCGGCTACGGCTACGCGCAGGTGGACAAGGGGGAGAAGCAGCGCTGGGGCGCGATGATGGACGGCTATTTCCGGACATCCAAAGACCTGAAGCTGACGCTGCACCTGGTGGACATCCGCCATGCCCCGACGCGGGACGACATGACCATGAACGCTTTCCTGCGGGAATCGGGCCTGCCGTTCGCCGTCGTGGCGACCAAGCTGGACAAGGTTTCCCGGGCGCAGCGGCTCAACTGCCTGACGCTGTTGTACCGCACCCTGAACGTGCAGCCCTGGCAGGTGATCGCCTGCAGCTCCGAGACCGGGGAGGGCCGGGACGCGATCCTGGAACGCATCGGGAAAGCCATATCGGATGACGGATCCGGAGCGGAATGACCCGACCGGATCACACGGCCTGCCGGGGCGGCATCCGCCTGACGGCAGGCTGTTCCTGCAGGGATGATCCGGGAACAGATCGAGGAGAACACCATGAGCGAGCAGCAGATGGATATGGGCCGGCTGGCGGCCCAGCGTGAAAAGACGATCGTAAAAACCAGCGTCATCGGGATCATCACCAACGTCTTCCTGGCTGCGTTCAAGGCGGCGGTCGGGCTGCTGTCCAACTCGATCGCGGTCATCCTGGACGCCGTCAACAACCTGTCGGACGCCCTGTCGTCGGTGATCACCATCATCGGCGCGAAGCTCGGCGCGAAACAGCCGGACAGGAAGCATCCGCTGGGCTATGGCCGGATCGAATACCTGAGCTCCATGATCGTGGCGGTCATCGTGCTCTACGCCGGCGTCACGTCCCTGGTGGAGTCCGTCAAAAAGATCATCGCTCCGGAGACGCCGGACTACAGCGTGATTTCGCTGGTCATCATCGCGGTGGCCGTCGCGGTCAAACTGGTGCTGGGACGGTATGTAAAGAAGCAGGGGGAGAAGACCAACTCCGGCGCCCTGATCGCCTCAGGCTCCGACGCGTCCTTTGACGCCATCCTGTCCGCGTCCGTGCTGGCCTCCGCTGTCGTCTTCATGCTCTCAAACGTTTCGCTGGAAGCATACGTCGGCGCGGTCATTGCGGCGGTGATCATCAAGGCCGGCATCGGCATGATGATCGATACCATCAACGATATCCTCGGCCAGCGGAGCGAGGCGGAGCTGAGCGGCCGGATCAGGGAGCTGCTTGCTGAGGAACCCGAGGTCCAGGGAGCGTACGACCTTTTCCTGTACAACTACGGCCCCAACAAGAACTACGGCTCCGTCCATGTCGAGCTGCCGGATACGCTGACGGTCAACGATGTGGACCGTCTGACGCGGCGGCTGCAGGTCAAGGTCTACCAGGCGACGGGCGTCATCCTGACGGGGATCGGCGTGTATTCCTACAACACCACCGACAAGGAGGCCGCGGCGATCCGCGAGGCGCTCCAGGAGAAGCTGCTCGCCCATGACTGGGCGCTCCAGCTGCACGGATTCTACGCGGATACCGCCCATAAGACCGCCCGTTTCGACGTGGTGCTGAGCTTCGATATCGAGCGCCAGGAGGCGCTGCGCATCCTGCATGAGGAAGCCGCTTCCCTCTATCCGGACTACACGTTCCAGATTGTGCCGGACACGGATGTCAGCGACTGAACCGCAAATTCACAAAAAAGCTTGCGGAAACATCCGCCGGAATGAAATTTGTGCTTGCATTCCGCGGAAAACTGTGTTAATATACATCGACTATGCGCGCATGCCGATCCGCTGCTTGTGCCGAAGGTCCCCGGATCACGGTGAAAGGCGGAGATGACGCGTGCGCCAGGCAAAAAACAAGGAGGAACCCCAATGAGCGTCATTTCCATGAAGCACCTGTTGGAGGCCGGCGTACACTTCGGCCACCAGACCCGCCGCTGGAACCCGAAGATGGCACAG
>CACXEB010000382.1 GCA_902766515.1 uncultured Eubacteriales bacterium | reverse complement strand
GATGCCTCTGATCGTATCCGCGAGTTTCACGCAAAGGTCCGCCCGTTTTTCCCCGGTAAAGAAATCGTCGCCGGCGGCATCGCCGATGTACAGCACTTTGTCGCTTTCCACATACACCAGCGTCGAATCATCTGTATGGGGCGCCTCTGCCTGAATCACCTTCACCGTGCAGCCGCCCAGGTCAAGCGCAACCGTTCCGGAAAACACCATATCCGCCAGTTTCACGATGACCTCGGTATGCGTGGCATATTCCCTTCTGATGCTTTCATGAAGCGAAAGGAACTCCGCCGGCCCATTCTTTTTGATTTTTGCCTGCCATTCTGAAAGGTACCTGTTGGTTTTTGCGTTCGCCAGACAAAGCCCATTGACGGCATGCATTCCAAAGGTATGGTCCCAGTGCCAGTGGGTCAGCACTGTCAGGCTGGGAAGCGGCAGGTTTTCTTTTTCCAGGAGCGCATAGAATGCTTTTGTATGCGCCGCGGAGTGACCCGCATCAATCGCCAGGCTCCAGTTGCCGCCCTTCACATAGCCAAGATTCGGACGGTCCCGCTCCGTTTCAAAAGGCATATTCCATATATGTTCAGACAGTCGTTTCAGTTCCATCATTCGTTGCTCCATTCGGATGATACAAGTTTTTCTCCGGCCGCTTCATCACGGTTTCTTTTTTGTTTCGGAGCCGGAAGCTCGTCCGCCATCGCGGTGACCAGATCGGTCAGAAACGCCCGGTTGTCCACGTTGTCCACCAGCAGCATCTCTTTGGCGCCCTCATAGGGCAGCTCCCTGTCCGCGTCTGGCATCATGGCGGCTGCGGCTTTTGTCGGTTTGACCAGGAAGCGGTCGTCGTAGATCCCGCCGATGATCTTTCCCTGATAATACAGGATGTATTCCCCCATCATCGGCTTATGGGCGATTCCGTCCAGCCCTGACAGCTGCTCCAGGATAAATTCCAGGTATTCCCTGCTTGATGCCATGCTTGTTCCTCCCGCCCGTGCGTCCTTTTCGATCCCTTCAGCCGATCAGGAAATCAGTTCCCGCAGGTCATGGATCTTCAGGTATTCCGTCTCCACATCCGCCTTCGGATCAGCCGCGATCAGGATTGGCAGGATGCCCAGTGCCGCTGCCCCCTGTAGGTTTTTCACACTGTCGTCAATGAATACCGTTTCCTCCGCGGGTGCGCCGCATTTCGCCAGCGCATCCAGGTAGATCCGCCCGTCCGGCTTGAAGACGCCCAGATCACAGCTGAACGTGCAGAAGGACAGGTATTCGGAAACGCCGATATGCCTGAGCTGCTGCGTGATGCTCGGCCAGGTGTCGGAAATGATGCCGAGCCGGTGCGTCCGGCTCAGCGCCGCCAGCACTTCCGTCACGCCCGGATAGGGGATGTAGTTGTTCATGTTGCACGCCCGGTCCCGGGCGATCTGCTCGCATTCCGTTTCCGTCAGTCCAAGCCGGAGCTGGTCGGAGAGTATGGCATAGTAGCGGCAAAACTGCCGGATTTCTTCATCCACCGTGCTCACCAGATGGTTCTGATCCAGAAACCGGAGCCCGGCCTCCGCCGCTTTCCGGATGTCCGTTTCACTGTGCTGTTTCAGCCGCGCGCCTGCCGCCTCCAGGAACTTCCCGGTCAGCATCCAGTCCCCGGAAGCCGGCGCGTCCAGCGTATAGCCGACATCAAAAAAGATGACTTTCTTTCCCCGCAGCTGGCTGATCATCCGTATTGTCCCCTTCATTCCGATCAGATGCCGTACCGGTATTCCCTTTCGTCCTTATCGTTTGGCGTCAGGCGATACCTTTCGATCACCATATCCGCGACGCGTTCCGGCGCCAGGCAGGTGTTGTCAATCTTCATGTGGTTTTCAAACCAGGTCTCCCCTTCGTCCGTGTTCAGCCTGTACTTTGCCGCGCTCCTCAGCAGGTCTGCCTGACTCCAGGATACGTCCCGTTTGGAGGCTTTCCGCTCCATCCGGTGCGGCGTCCCGTTCCGCGCGATGCGGGTTTCGATATCGGCGAACAGCTCCAAGAAATAGAAATGGCCGCCGCTTTGCTCAAACATGTCCTTCAGTTTCGTCAGGTATTCCCGCTCCGCAGGATCGTCGAACGCACAGACATACGTGAAGATCAGGTCCACATGGTGCTTTACCGCCAGCGCGAACACCTTCTTCCGGATCTCTGCGTTGAGCTCCTTCTGCGCGGGCGTGGCAAAGCCGAAGATCCTGTCTGACAGCTCAATGCTGTCATGATTCATCATCATGTTATACCGGAGTTTATCCCGCAGGCACTCCGCCACAGTCATCTTCCCGACCGCCTGCGGGCCGCAGACCACAATCAGGTTGGCCATATCCCTTCCTCCGTCTGTTCAGCGTTATTCGACGGTCAGTGTGGAAAGGATCGCTCCCATCGCCGGAGCAGCGTCTTCGGTGCCGGCCAGGATAATGATTGTGCCGTTCACAGTGCCGATATGGTACTGCATGGTTTTGCCGTTGCTTTCAGCCGACGCGGCCAGCCAGAGGAGCCCATTCACGCTTTCCTCCGCCAGCTGATCCACGGGTACACCGACGGAGGATGCAAAAGCATCCCGCTTAAAGACTTCCGTTGTCAGCCTGTCACGGGTGAGTCCAGAAGCGGCATACTGCGCCTGCACAGTTTTGCCCAGCTGGCGCCAGAAGTCCAGGGTACTGAGGGATATCACGGCCGTGCCGTCCGTAAACACAGCGCTGCCGTTCGCGCAGCCCTGCAGGTGCCAGCCATCCGGAACCGGGAAGGACAGGCCGGAGACGGGATCATCAAACACGCCGCCTTCAGACCCGTTTGCCGCTTCCCGGGCGAGCGCGGCTTCCGCTTCTGCCCGGTCCGCGCGTGCCGCCTCCGTGATCACCGGCTGATCCTCCCTGGGTACGGTGCCGTTGGCATCCGTCACATGCGCGTTCCGGCAGATCGCGTCCACGACGCCCATGCCGCAGATGACACGTCCGAAGGCGGCGTAGTTGCCGTCCAGGTGCGCCGCAGCCGCATGCATGATGAAAAACTGGCTGGAAGCGCTGTCCGGGTTGCCGGAGCGGGCCATGGACAGGACGCCGCGCTCATGCTTCAGGGGATTATCGACACCGTTGGACGAAAACTCCCCCTTGATGTTCTTTCCGCTGCCGCCGGTCCCGTTGCCCAACGGGTCGCCGCCCTGGGCCATGAAGCCGGAGATGATCCGGTGGAAGGTCAGACCGTTATAGAATCCCCTGTCCACCAGGCCCAGAAAGTTTTCCACCGTGACCGGCGCCATCTCCGGATAAAGCTCCAGATAGAT
>CACXEB010000381.1 GCA_902766515.1 uncultured Eubacteriales bacterium | reverse complement strand
TCCCCAGCCACTTGCCTCCATTGTCTAGAGGCCTAGGACGCCGCCCTCTCAAGGCGGAAACATGGGTTCGAATCCCATTGGGGGTGCTGAAAGCTCCTGCAGCGATGCAGGGGTTTTTGTTATGTTCAGTTTACGGCTCCCGCGCAAAAACGGCCGGGACCGGTACGCTGTGCCGTCGGCAGGCTGCTGCTGTGCTCAGATTCGGTCAGACAGAAAGCAATATCAGGATAAAAACAGGGACCAGCGTGACCGCTGATCCCCGTTTGTTTTGCAATGATCGGTTATTCCTTGCTCTCTTCCTTGACAGCCGGCTGCGGTTTGCTTTCGGCGGCCGGCTGCGTCGGTTTGAGGACGCTCTGGTAGAGGCTTAAGTATGTATCCGCGGAGTTGTTCCAGGAATAATCGCCTTCCATGCCGCGCTTCTGCAGGATGTGCCACACATCCGGGCTGTTCTGGTAGAACCAGATGGCCCGGCGGATGGTGTACAGCATGTCGTGCGCGTTGTAGTTGAAGAAGGTGAAGCCGTTGCCTGCGCCGTTCGCCTCGTTGTAGCTCAGGACCGTATCGCGCAGTCCGCCCGTTTCGCGGACCACCGGCACGGTGCCGTACCGGAGGGCGATCATCTGGCTCAGGCCGCAGGGCTCGAACTGGCTGGGCATCAGGAACAGATCGGCGCCGGCGTAGATGCGGTGGGACAGCTGGATATCCATCTGGAACCTTGCCGCCACCCGGCCCGGATACTGCTGCTCCGCCCAGGAGAAGAGGTTGAAGTATTTCGCGTCGCCCATGCCGAGCACGACCAGCTGCAGGTTTTCCTGCATGAGCTCGCCGATGATATAGTCGACCAGGTCCAGGCCCTTCTGGTTGGACAGCCTGCCGACCATGCCGATCAGCGGGACGCTGGGATTGACATCCAGTCCCAGCTGCTCCTGCAGCGCCTTTTTGTCGGCAGCCTTACCGCTCATATCGTCGATCGAGTAGGGGAAGGCGATCTGCGGGTCCGTTTCGGGGTTGTAGTCGTCCACATCGATGCCGTTCAGCACGCCGCTCAGGTGAGCGCGGCGCGCGCGGAGCAGCCCGTCCAGGCGCTCGCCGTAGTAGGCGGTCTGAATTTCCTCCGAGTAGGAGGGGCTGACCGTGGTGATCTCATCCGCGTAGACCAGGCCGGCTTTCATGCAGTTCGCCGCGCCGTAGTGCTCCAGCTTGTCCGAGGTGAACAGGCTGTCGCCCAGGCCGAATACATCCTTGAACTGGTCGATGCCGAACACGCCCTGGTACTGGAGGTTGTGGATGGTGTAGACGGTCTTGATGTTCGCGTAGTCCGGCAGATGCGTATACTGGATCTTCAGCAGCGCGGGGATCATGCCGGTCTGCCAGTCGTTGGCGTGGATGATGTCGGGGATGAACTTGATCAGAGGCAGGGCGTTCAGCACGCCGCGGCAGAAGAAGCCGAAGCGCTCATATTCGTCACCGCCCAGCCCATAGATATAATTGCGGCCGAAATAGTATTTGTTATCCACAAAGTAGAATGTGACGCCATCCTGCTCCAGCACTTCAATGCCGCAGTACTGCCGGCGCCAGCCCAGGTTGACTTCAAAGTCAACCAGGTGGCGCATGGCGCTGACGTATTTTTCCGGGATCGCGGTATACAGGGGCAGAATGACGCGGACATCATGACCTTTTTTTGCGAGCACAGGCGCCAGCGCTCCCACGACGTCCGCAAGGCCGCCGGTCTTGATGAACGGGACGCACTCGCTCGCTGCAAAGAGTATCTTCATGATGAAGCCCTCCTGTGGATGATCAGACTGTGAGATTCTTGGTCACCAGGACCGGGTAGTTCGCCGCGCCGATCAGGCGGGTGGATTCAGTGACGGCGGACTGCTTGTCCATGATCGTGTAGTTGACTTCCGCCATCGAGCCGATGCGGCCGTCCTGCATGACGATGCTGTTGCGGATGCTGGCGCCCTTGCCGACACGGACGGAGCGGAAGAGGATGCAGTTTTCGACCGTGCCTTCGATCACGCAGCCGTCAGCGATCAGGCTGTTGGACACATGCGCGCCGGGCAGGTAGCGGGTGGGCATTTCGTCGCGCAGTTTGGTGAGGATCGGCTTGCCTTCGGGGAAGATCGTCGTGCGGTTTTCGGGCGTGAGCAGGTCCATGCTGCACTGGTAGTACGCTTCGACGGAGTCGATCGCCCAGACGCGGGACTTGCACTCGTAGCCGTGCACCTTCATGGTCTTGTCATTGACGCCGGTCTGCAGCATCTGGCGCGTGAAATGATAGTGGCCGCGGCTGGTCGCCAGGTCGCACAGGGAGATCAGCAGCTCGCGCCGCATGCAGAACACTTCGAGCATCGTGTTGTCATAGCGGGCGATCAGCGGATCGACTTCGATCTGCGTCACCTGGCCGTCGGGCTGCACTTCGCAGTACTTGCCCTGGCTGTTGCGGCGGACGCACTTATCCTTCGTGTACATCAGGGTGATGTCCGCGCCGGATTTCTCGTGCTCTTCGACCATGTCCTCAAAGTCCGCGTTGTACAGCATGAAGCTGTTGGCGAGGACGATGTATTTTTCCTTGCAGGAGCGCAGGTAGGGCAGGTTGCTGTGCAGCGCGTCGAGGAGGCCCTCATACACGCCGACGCTGTCCTTGGTCAGGAAGGGGGGCAGGATGGTCAGGCCGGCGCGTTTGCCGTGCAGGTCCCATTCCTTGCCGGAGCCCAGGTGGTCCAGCAGGCTGCGGTAGTTGCGCTGCATGATGACGCCGATGTTGCGG
>CACXEB010000380.1 GCA_902766515.1 uncultured Eubacteriales bacterium | reverse complement strand
GTTGTGCAGGGCGGCTTTCAGGTCGGCAAAGGACCGGATGGCCATGCCGGAAGCCGATTCAAGCTGCTTCAGGTAATCGGGCCAGGTCGGCTTTTCAAGGTTCATCGCCTTGTCGGGCCGCCAGGCGGGCAGCACGGTCACGGGGAAGGTCTTGTCCGCCGCCAGCTTTTCGTGCCACTCCAGGCTGTCCACCGGATCGTCGGTGGTGCAGATGGTATGCACGTTGCTCATCATGATCAGCCCGCGGCTGGTATACCCGGGGCTCTGCAGCTTCGCGTTGGCCAGCTCCCAGACTTCGGGCGCCGTCTTCTCGTTCAGGATGCCGTCATAGCCGAAGAAACGGCGCAGCTCCAGATGGCTCCAGTGATGCAGGGGGTTGCCGATCGCCTTGCCCAGCACCGTCGCGTACTTCAGGAATTTCTCCCAGTCCGGCGCGTCCCCGGTGATATACTTCTCCGGCACGCCGGCGCTGCGCATGAGGCGCCACTTGTAGTGATCGCCGCCCAGCCACACCTGGGTGATGTTTTCGTAGCGGATATCATCATAGATTTCGCGGGGGCTCAGGTGGCAGTGGTAATCGATGATCGGGCAGTCCTGGGCCGCTTCCCGGTACAGGATGCGGGCCGTTTCGGTATTCAGCAGAAAGTTCTGGTCCATAAACGCTTTCATCTTGTTCACCTCATTATTTGTTGTCATGCCGTTGTCACGCGCGGCCGGGGCGGCTGTCCGTCCTGAAAGGCCCGGAAGCGAAAGGTCCTACCTTCTGCCCTCCCCGCAGAATCCTGATCTGATTGTATCACATGGCGCACCATTTGTCCACGTTTTTTCAATCCGGCTGATCCGGCTGATCCGGCAGGAGGATGGCGGTCAGGCGGACCGGGTTATGGTCAGCCGCCTGGAAGTCCAGCGGCACGGTCTCCAGCCGCTCCACACGGACATTGTCGGAGACGATGAAACCGTCGATCAGGTAATACTGGAACGAATCCCTGTCCGCCCCGGCATACGGCCGGTCCAGGTACCGGCAGGTCGGCGCGCTGCCATCCATCAGCAGGCTGAACCGGGCATCAAACGCGGCCGCATCGATCACCCCCGGCGTCCACATGCCTGCCCGGACCGGCCAGCGGCTGGTATCCACGTTGGAAAAGACCTGGTTGAAATCGCCGCCGGCGATTACGTAATTGCCCTTATCCGCTTCCGTGCTCAGAAGATCCGCAAGCATGGCCGTCTGCGCCGTTTTCCCCGCGCCGTCGTCGTACGCTTCCAGGTGCAGGTTGATCAGCACCAGCTCCCTGCCGCTGCCCTCCACGGGGATCCGGCTCACGGACAGACAGCGCTTGAGGTTGATCAGGCGCATCGGCCAGGAGAACGGACAGGGTAGCTGCACCCGCTCTGCCGAGGCGACGGGATAGGCGGACAGGGTCAGAAGCCCGGACTCCACATGCCCGATGGGCGGCAGCGGGTAGGGGACGCAGAGCGCCTTGTAGTTATAGGCAAACAGGGCCTCATACGCCGGGAAGGACTGCGCCAGCGCGGCGCTCTCATCCACGTGGTGCGAGCGGTCGCTGTTCACGTCCGTCTCCTGCAGCAGGATCAGGTCCGGCGCTTCCGCCTCCAGGAAGGCGCGGATGTCCGCCATGTTCCGCTCCACCCGGGCGGCATCCGCCGTATTCACCATGCGGCCGCCATCCATAAAGAAGTCCGCGTTGTCCCCCAGGGCGCCGTAGCCGATATTCCAGCTCAGTACATGCACAGCCGTACCGGCCGCCAGCGTACCGGCCGCCTTCCGCTGCGGGGCGATCGTCTCCCTTTCAGCCGGCCTGTACTCGGTGACAGTCAGCACCAGCAGGCCCACACCGGCGATCAGCACGACGATACCCAGCAGCAGGGCGATCCATTTCAGCACCTTCTTCATGGCTTCTCTTCCTTTCCGGGGACAAATCCTTCAAATATCTGCGTTTCATACCGGGCCTTCAGCGCGGCCATCCGGTCCTCCGATCGGACGGTCCAGGCCACCCAGTGCGCGGGAAACATCCGGAGCAGCCGCAGCGGGAGCGTGTGGTCCGTATCCGCCTCCGCGGCGATAAAGTCGGGCCGTCCCAGCACATTCACCACCTGTGAGGCGAGCAGCCGCGTGATGGCCGTCCGGGGATGGTCCGATTCTCCCGGAAGGCCGAAGGTAAGCTGGCCGCGCAGGATGTCCGGCCGGTGCCGGCGGTACCAGCGGACCGCCCGCGGGTCAAAGCTCTCGACCATATAAGGCCCGGCGTAGTCCGTCAGCCGTTCGTTGACCCGGGCACAGAGCTCCAGCACGCGCCGGTCCGTCTTGATTTCGATCAGCAGCGGCACGCGGCCGCCCACAGCCTCCAGGAATTCATCGAAGGTCGGGATCCCGTACGCCGTATGCCCGAGCCGGAGCGCCCGGAGCTCCCCGAGCGTGCAGTCCGACAGCTTCCGGCTGTCACCGCACATGCGCTCCAGGCTGTCATCATGGAACACCACCAGCTGATCATCGCGCGTGATGTGCACATCCGTTTCGATGCCGAAGCCCCGCTCCGCCGCGGCAAGGAAGGCGGGCAGGCTGTTTTCCGGCTTTTCACCGTCCCACAGGCCGCGGTGCGCGTACCGTACGCGGGCGAAGGCGCCCATGTCCCGCCGCCTGCCCGGCGCGATCAGGAAAAGATACAGCGCCGCCAGCCCCAGCAGGACCAGCCCTGCAGCAGCCATCCTCAGTCGTCCCCCGCGTCAAAGGCTTCGAGGCCTGCCGGCGCCGCGGGCTTGGCGTCCCCGTGCCGGACCTGCGACATGGTCACGACAGACAGCGCCACCATGACCGCCGCGTAGGGGAACAGCGTCTGGTACCCGAACGCATCCAGCAGCCAGCCGGACAGGACGGGCGTCAGCACCTGCGCGGCCATGGAGAAGGTGTAATAATACCCGGTATACTTGCCCGTGTCCGCGCCGCTCGCCAGCTCCACCACCATCGGGAAGGAGTTGACGTTGATGGACGCCCAGGCGATCCCCACCAGTCCGAACAGGATGAACATCGGCGCGCCGAGGCCCTTCACAAAGCCGGCCAGCAGGAAGCAGACCGCCAGCGCGGAGGCGCCGCAGAGGATCGTCTTTTTCCGGCCGATCCTCGAGGACAGGAGGCCCACCGGCCAGAAGCTCAGCGTCGCGACCGCCGTGGCCACCAGGAGGCAGTTGGAAGCGGTCTTCTCCTCCACCGCCCACACCGCGGTCGCGTATTTGCTGAACGCCGTCGTGACCGCGTTGTAGCCCATGAACCAGAAGGCGACGGAACACAGGATCAATACCAGGCTCCGCATGGCGGGCTTGCTCAGCCTGCCGGCTTCACCCCCATGGATGGACTGGCGCTCCGCCTCGGACTCGCCATAGTGGATGCGCTCCATCTCCTCCACCAGCGGCCGCTCGTGGATGGTCCGGTACAGGACGAAGACGCAGAGCAGCATCAGCGCCGCCACGGCGTAAAACAGGTAGCGGTAGTCTGACACGGTTTCCCCCGCCCCGTTCACGACGCGGCGGATCGCCACGTTGTTGAGCCCCAGGGTGATCATGCCGCCCAGCGTGCCCATCAGGTTGATGATGGCGTTGCCCTTGGAGCGCAGCGGTTTGGGCGTCACGTCCGGCATCAGCGCCACCGCCGGCGAGCGGTACAGGCCCATGGAGATCAGCAGCAGGCCGAGCGCCGTCAGGAAGACCGGCAGCGAGCCCTTTTCAATGACCGTCGGCAGCAGGACGATCCATACGACGGCCAGCGCCGTGCCGGCCAGGATGAACGGCATCCGGCGGCCGATCCTGGTCATGTGCCGGTCGGACAGCGCCCCGAAAAAGGGCAGCAGAAACAGTGCCAGCACGTTGTCCATCGCCATGATCACGCCCGACAGGGTGTGATTCAGCCCGTAGGTATCCCGGAGGATCAGCGGGATCGTAAAGTCATACATCTGCCAGAAGGCGCTGATGGACATGAAGGCCAGCCCCACCAGCATGGTGCGCTTCAGATTCAGTTTCATGGTTTCCACACCTTTCCGCGCGTCGGCGCCGTTGTCCCGGCCTCTATTATATCCTCATTTTCCCCGCTTGGCAACAAGCTGCACACACTTGTATTTTCCGTCATTCTGTGGTATCTTATGGAAGATCATCGGCAGAACACGGATGCCGCCGGGAAGGAAGTGTCACGCGAGCCATGGCTGCCATCGCGCTTGAGCGCGTCGAACAGACGCTGACGCCCTGGCTGGGCGAAGAACTGCTCCGACGCATGCCCCGCACCCTGAAGGAAGCCCAGCGCAGGCTGAGCATGTATACGATGGGCACGGACGACCCGGCGCCGCTGGCCGGCAGCCTGGAGGGCCTGTTCTACAGCGCCGTCCGCCGGGAAACCGAAGCCGCCTTCCTGGTCACGCTGACGGACGGCAGCCGGGTCCGCATGGAGGCGGATGATTTTTCCGTCATCGCGGACGAATTGCTCTGGCTGGTGTTCGAACAGTGCCCGATCGACGCGCGCTGCCTGATGCAACTGCGCGATTACGCCGCCCGCAGCGGCAGCCTGTCTGCCCGCCGCGCCCTGTACGAGCGCTGCAGGGATTACCAGACCAACGACGAG
>CACXEB010000379.1 GCA_902766515.1 uncultured Eubacteriales bacterium | reverse complement strand
TTTTACATGCGCCAGAACGACGACGGCAAGACGGTGGCCGCGGTGGATATCCTGGTGCCCGGCATCGGCGAGCTCGTGGGCGGCAGCCAGCGTGAAGAGCGGCTTCAGGTTCTGACGGACCGCATGAAGGAGCTCGGCATGGACGAGGCTTCCTACGACTGGTACATCGCGCTGCGCCGCTACGGCACTAATCCGCATGCGGGCTTCGGCCTCGGCTTTGAGCGGATGGTCATGTACCTGACCGGCATCCAGAATATCCGCGATGTGCTGCCTTTCCCGAGGACGACAGGAAGCGCCGAATTCTGATGAACCGCCGGTTTGTATCCTGAGCGCGGAAGGATGCTATGAAAAAACTGACAGTTGAAACACGGTCGGACATGATGCTCAACCAGCCGCTGAACGTGGTGATTCCGCGGCTGGCTGTCCCGACCATCGTTTCGATGCTGATTACGGCGATCTACAACATGGCGGACAGCTATTTCGTGTCCAGGATCAGCACGGAGGCTTCCGGCGCGGTGGGCGTGATCATGTCCGCCATGACCATGATCCAGGCGCTGGCGTTTACCATCGGCATGGGGACGGGAGCCAACGTCAGCCAGGCGCTGGGCGGCGGCCGGCCGGAGGAGGCTGAGAAGCTTGTCTCCGTCGGCTTCTTTACGACCTTCTGCGTCGGGATCGTCCTGGCGGTCGCCGGCAACCTGAACTTGGGTGCGCTTGTCCGCTTCCTGGGCGCCACGAAGGAAATCGAACCCTATGCGATGGATTACGCGCGGTACATCTTTATGGCCGCGCCGTTTATGATGTGTTCGCTGATCATCAACAACCACCTGCGCTTCCAGGGCATGGCCATGTACGCGATGATCGGCATCGGCAGCGGGGGCATCCTGAACATGGTGCTGGACCCGCTGCTGATTTTCGGCATGAAGATGGGTACCGTCGGCGCTTCGCTGGCGACGGCGATCAGCCAGGTGGTCTCCTTTGTCCTGCTGCTGACGATTGCCAATACCCAGAAGGGCCTGCTGAAATACAGGTTCCGCAACTTCCGCCCCACGGCGGCGATGTACCGCAAGATCCTGTATACAGGCTTTCCTTCCCTCGGCCGCCAGGGCATCGCCGCGGTCGCGACGCTGTGCCTCAACCGCGTGGCCGGACACATCACCCCGGATCCCGCGGTGAACAACGCCGCCATCGCCGCCATGTCCATCAGCAGCCGCTTCGTGATGTTTGTCAACAGCGCCGTCATCGGCTTCGGCCAGGGCTTCCAGCCGGTCGCGGGATTCTGCTACGGGGCGAAGCGCTACCGTCGGGTCAAGGAGGCCTACTGGTTCTGCGGCAAGGTCGCGACCGTCGTCCTCCTGTGCCTGAGCGCGGTGTCCCTGGTATTCAGCGAGCAGATCATCCGGCTGTTCCGCGGCGAGGATCCGCTGGTGGTCAGCATCGGCACCGGTGCGCTCAGGATGCAGCTGGTCACGCTGCCGCTCTGGGGCTTCTATACCATGGCGAACATGTGCACGCAGTCCATCGGCTACGGCTTCAGCTCGACGATCGTTTCCAGCGCGCGGCAGGGGATCTTCATGATCCCGGCCGTCCTGATCCTGCCTTCCGTCTGGGGTGTCACGGGCCTGCAGCTGGCGCAGCCGGTCGCGGACGTGCTGGCGTTCATCCTGGCGGCCCTGATCATGCGGCACGTGCTGTGGAAGCTGGAGATCCTCGCGCAGACGGAGGAACAATCCGGTCCGCGGGATCCGGAAAAGAAAGAGGATGGAGTATGACAGAGCAACAGAACAAAAAAACGGACAGCAAGCGCATCTGGACGGTGCCGAACGTGCTGACCATGCTGCGCATGGCCCTGATCCCGGTCTATTGGTACCTGATGTCCCAGGGCCGGATGATCCCGGCGCTGATCACTTATGCGGCCGCTTCGCTGACCGACCTGGCGGATGGATACATCGCCCGCAAATACAACCTGATCACGGACTTCGGCAAGCTGATGGATCCGCTGGCGGACAAGCTGATGGTGCTGTCCGTGATGCTGAGCATGATCCTGCCGATGGGCGGCAGGCAGGCGATCCTGCCGTGGTGGCCCTTTTTTGTTGTGCTGGCGAAGGAAGGCCTCATGGTGCTCGGCGGGATCTTCATGTACAAAAAGGGGATCGTCGTATACAGCAAGGTCATCGGCAAGGCGGCGCAGACGGTCATGGTCTGCTCCCTGCTCTGCGCATTCTTCTATGAGTACTTTGACGGGATCGGCGCGCCCGTGTACCTCTGGCTGCTGTATGCGGCGGTGGCCCTGACCGTGAGCGCGCTCGTCTTTTATGCAAAAGAGGCGGTGGAAAAGCTCAGCGCGCTGAAAACCGGCAAATAATCAATCACCGTCACAGCCCCCGCGACCGAAAGGAGAGACGCTATGCCTGGACCCGGCGGACCGATGGGCAGAGGCCGTTACATGACGGACGAGGAAAAAAAGAACAGCCCGAAAATCACCAAAGCGCTCCTGAAGCGCGTGTTCTCCTACCTGACGCCCTACTGGAAGCAGCTCCTGCTGGTGCTGGCTTGCATCGTCGTGTCATCCGTCTGCAGCCTGTTCCCCTCGATCCTGACAGGCAACATCGTCGACGTGCTGACCGGCAAGGACATGGGCGGATGGATCGGGGGCGGGATCCAGGCGCTGATCCGGCTGATCGTGCTGTCCCTGCTGCTGCACCTCGGATCCAACCTGATCGGGGTCGGCGAGCACTACCTGAACAACTGGATCGCGCAGCATATCTCCTTTGACATGCGCAACCAGATGTACCGCCACCTGCAGAAGATGTCGCAGCGCTTCTTTACGTCCGCCAACCAGGGTGACATCATCACCCGCATGACCAGCGACATCTCGGGCGTCGAATCAGTCGTCACCAACACGTTCACGAGCATTCTTTCAAATACCATCACGCTGATCGTGGCGGTCATCGCCATGTTCCAGAAAAACTGGCTGCTGGCCCTGATCGGCATCGTCATCGTGCCGCTGTTCACCCTGCCGACGCGCATGGCGGGCAAGGCGCGGTGGAAGCTCGCGGGCGAAGCGCAGGCCTGCCATGACGAAATCAACGGCATCCTCAATGAAACGCTGTCCGTCAGCGGGCAGCTGCTGGTCAAGCTCTTCGGCAGGGAAGAAACGGAATACAGGCGGTATGAAAACGCGAATGAGCGCATCGTCCGCCTGAACATCCGGGAGCGGATGGCCGGACGCTGGTTTTTCATGCTGCTGAGCACGCTGACGACGATCGGCCCGATGCTTCTGTACCTGGTCGGCGGCATCCTGATGATGGAGCACGGCAGCGCCCTGACGGTCGGCGATATCACCGTACTGGTGGCCCTGCTGGGCCGGATGTACGGGCCGGTCAACAGCCTGCTCAACATCCAGGTGGACTGGCTGCGCTCCATGGCGATGTTCACGCGGATCTTCGATTATTTTGACATGAAGGTCGAGATCGACGAAAAGCCGGACGCGGTCACATTAAAAGCCGCCAAAGGGGAAGTCCGCTTTGAGCATGTGGACTTCAGCTATGACGGCGAACGGCAGATTCTCAGGGATATCAGCTTCGAGCTGAAAAGCGGGGACTGCGTCGCGATCGTCGGACCGAGCGGCAGCGGCAAGAGCACCATCGTCAACCTCATCCCCCGGCTGTGGGACGTGTCCGCCGGTCGGGTGACCTTTGACGGCACGGACGTGCGCGACCTGACGCTGCACTCGCTGCGCGACGAGATCGGCGTGGTGACGCAGGAGACGTACCTCTTTCAGGGCACGATCAGGCAGAACCTCCTGTACGCCAAACCCGACGCCACCGAGGAGGATATGATCGACGCCTGCAAAAAGGCCAATATATACGACTTTATCAGCAAGCAGCCAGACGGACTGGATACGCTGGTCGGCAATCGCGGGCTGAAGCTGTCCGGCGGCGAAAAGCAGCGCATCTCCATCGCTCGGGCGCTTTTGAAGGATCCCGCGCTGCTGATATTCGACGAGGCCACGTCCGCTTTGGACTCGATCTCGGAAGCCGCGATCCAGGCCGCGATCGAGCCGCTCATCGAGCAGCGCACGTCGATCCTGATCGCGCACCGCCTGTCAACGATCCTCGCGGCGGACGAGATTCTGGTCATCCGCGACGGCCGGATCGTCGAGCGCGGCCAGCACAAGGATCTGGTGCATGCCGGCGGCACCTATCAGGAGCTCTACGAGACCCAGTTCAGCAAAGCCGTCGACAGCTGACGTATGTATAAAGACCCGCGTCAACAGCCGACCGATAAACGGCGGACCGGAGGCTCCGCGCTCAGCAAAGTCTAATGCGTTTATAATTGACCCGGGCCTGATCATGTGTTGCGCGCATGGTCGAAATGTAGTAAGATACGCTCATAGGCTGCCGTAAACAAGGCCCGAGCTGTCCCCCGCCGCGTCACGGCGGCGTCTGATCGGCGCGGTCCGGGCCTGTGCTGCGCTTAATGCGCCAGGACGGCGGCCGCGCTATCGAGATATTCCATTATCCTCAATCACACATATCAAGGAGGTTCACGCAATGAAGATCGCATTTGTCGGCGCCG
>CACXEB010000378.1 GCA_902766515.1 uncultured Eubacteriales bacterium | reverse complement strand
GCCGGTTCACCCGGCGGATGAGGCCGCAGGCCGAAACCCGGCTGAAAGCCGGGCGATGGGATGGGAGTGCCGCAGAGGACGTGCCGATGGGAGCCGCGAGGGGGCACACCCTCGCGTACAATCCGCAGCAGCGGCATGTACGCTGCGAGGACGAAATCGCGTTAGCGATTTCTACCTTGCAGATTTGCCGCCCGGGAGCCCCAAAGGGGCGACAGGCAAATCTGTAGGGGGGTCACGCAGGGGGGACGCCAGTCCCCCCTACGGTCACGGTTCACAAAGTGAACAGTGACACTGACATTCTTTTGCCCGATTCCCGCGCGCCGGATTGCTTGACACCGGTGGGTCTGGTGCTATAATCAAATGGTCTGGTAGTTCAGATCGGCTGCCCTGCCGCAGCCGGTTTTTTGAATGGAAGGGGAGGGAACGCATTGAGAAGGCTGTTCCATTTCGCGGGTAATTACAAAAAATACCTGATCCTCGCGCCGATCCTGATCATCGGCGAAGTGATCATGGAGACCTTTATCCCGCAGCTGATCGCCCGGCTGATCAACATCATCAGCCAGTCGGAGGAAACGCCGATCGATATGGGCGAGCTGCTGCTGCTGGGCGGCCAGATGGTGCTGATGGCCCTGCTGTCCCTGGGCTTCGGCGCGGGCTCCGCGCGGGCGGCCTCCGTCGGCGCGATGGGGTTCTCCCGGAACCTGCGCCGCGCGCTGTTCGCGAAGGTGCAGGGCTTTTCCTTCAAGAACATCGACAAGTTCAGCACCGCTTCCCTGGTGACCCGCCTGACGACGGACGTGAACCAGACGCAGAACATGCTGATGATGCTGGTCCGCATGGCCATCCGGTCGCCAATCATGTTCGTGATGGCCTTCTTCTGGGCCTGGCGGCTGAATCCGAGCCTGATCACCATCCTGCTGGTGGCGGCGCCTATCCTGATCGTTGGCATGACTGTCATCACCCGGATGGCGTATCCGCGCTTCCGGATCATGATGACGAAGTACGACACCATGAACGGCGCCGTCCAGGAAAACCTGACCGCCATCCGCGTGGTCAAGGCGTTCGTGCGCGAGCGGTTTGAGCAGTCCAAGTTCGCGAAAGCCGCGGACGACATGATGGATTCCCAGCGCCGGGCCGAAAAGGTTGTGCTGCTCAACTCGCCGCTGATGCAGATCCTGATGAACGGCTGCGTGGTCGCCGTCCTGTGGTTCGGCGGCCGCCAGATCGCCGGCGGCACCATGCAGCTGGGCGACCTGACCTCCTATATCACCTATATCACCCAGATCCTGATGAGCCTGATGATGCTCTCCTTCATCTTCGTGGCGTACGTCATGTCCAAGGCATCCACCGCGCGTATCCTGGAGGTGCTGGACGAGCAGTCCGATATCGGATCCCCGGAAAACGCCCGGACGCAGGTGGCGCACGGCAGCATCGTCTTCGAGCATGTGGACTTCAGCTATACCGGCTCGGAGGAGCGCACCGTCCTCAGGGACATCAACCTGAGCATCCGCTCCGGCGAAACCATCGGCCTGATCGGCGCGACGGGCTCCGGCAAGTCGACGCTGATCTCCCTGATCCCGCGCCTGTACGACGTGACCGCAGGCCGGGTGCTGGTAGGCGGCCGCGACGTGCGGGAGTACGATACCGCCGCGCTGCGCGACGCCGTGTCGGTGGTGCTGCAGAAGAACGTGCTGTTCTCCGGCACCATCGCGGACAACCTGCGCTGGGGCAATGAGCAGGCGACGGATGAGGAGATCACGGCCGCCTGCCAGGTGGCCCAGGCGGACGATTTCGTGCGCTCCTTCCCGAACGGCTACCAGACCGACCTGGGCCAGGCGGGCGTCAACGTGTCCGGTGGGCAGAAGCAGCGCCTGTGCATCGCCCGCGCCCTGCTGAAGTCCCCGAAGGTCATGATCCTGGACGACGCCACCAGCGCCGTGGATACCGCGACCGACGCCCGCATCCGCGAAGCCCTGCGCACGCAGATGGCGGACACCACCAAGATCATCATCGCGCAGCGCATCACCTCGGTGATGGACGCCGACCGCGTGATCGTGCTGGACGAAGGCCGCATCGCGGACGTCGGCACGCATGAGGAACTGATGGAGCGTTCCGCCATCTACCGGGATGTCTACCATTCGCAGCAGAAGGGAGGGAATGACTGATGCCGCCCCGGAATATGAGACCTGTTGCGAAGCCCAAGGACCTGAAAGGGACCATCCGGCGCCTGTTCGCCTATATCGGCAGGGACCGCTACAAGCTGATCGCCGTCTTCCTGTGCATCGCCGTCAGCGCGGTCATCGGCGCCGTCGGCACCTACATGCTCAAGGACATCATCAACAACTTCATCCAGCCCCTGATCGGCGTCAGCAACCCGGACTTCGGCCGGCTGCTGTCCATCCTGGCCGTGCTGGCGACGCTGTACCTGGTCAGCGCGGCGGCGACGTATATCAACAACCGGCTGATGATGTACATTTCGACCGGGACCATGAACCGGATCCGCAAGGAGCTCTTCGACCATATGCAGACGCTGCCGCTGAGCTTCTTCGACACGCATACCCACGGCGAGCTGATGAGCCGCTTCACCAACGATACCGATACCCTGCGCGAATTCCTGTCCCAAAGCCTGCCGCAGACGCTGTCCAGCACGATCACGATCGTGTCGACCCTGGTCGGCATGCTGAACCTGAGCTGGCTGCTGACGCTGATCCTGCTGGCGCTGCTGCCGGTCAACTTCGTGCTGATCAAGGCGATCGGCAAGCGCTCGGGCCGCTATTTCGTCGCCCAGCAGAAGGCGGTCGGCGAGGTCAACGGCTACATTGAAGAGATGATGGGCGGCCAGCGGGTCGTCAAGGTGTTCAACCATGAGCGGAAGGCCCAGGAGGAGTTTGACGAGCGCAACGAGCGGCTGCGCGACGCCGGCACCAAGGCGAACACGCTGGCGAGCATCCTGATGCCGGTGATGGCCAACGTCGGCAATATCCAGTATGTGATCATCGCGCTGATCGGCGCGGTCCTGCTGACCAATTCCACCCTGGTGGGCAGCATCGGCGCACTGGTGGCCTTCATGCAGTACGCGCGCAACTTCTCCATGCCGATCACGCAGCTGAGCCAGCAGTTCAATACCATCCTGCTGGCCATGGCGGGCGCGGAGCGCGTGTTCGGCGTCATGGACCTGCCCTCGGAAAAGGACGAGGGCTATGTGCGGCTGGTCAACGCGGTGCGCACGCCGGACGGCGGCCTGACCGAGAGCGATGCCCGCACCGGTCTCTGGGCCTGGAAGCACCCCCACAGCGCCGACGGCTCCGTGACCTACACGGAGCTCAGGGGCGACGTCGTGTTCGAGGACGTGACCTTCGGCTACGTGCCGGAGAAGACGGTGCTGCATGATATCAGCCTGTACGCGCGCCCCGGCGAGAAGCTGGCCTTCGTCGGCTCCACCGGCGCGGGCAAGACGACGATCACCAACCTGATCAACCGCTTCTATGAGATCCAGGGCGGCAAGATCCGCTATGACGGCATCAATATCGGCAAGATCAAAAAGGACGACCTGCGCCGGTCGCTGGGCATGGTGCTGCAGGACACGCACCTGTTTACCGGCACCGTGCGGGAAAACATCCGCTACGGCAAGCTGGACGCCACCGACGCGGAGATCGAGCGCGCGGCGAAGATCGCCAACGCGGACTTCTTCATCCGGCACCTGCCGGACGGCTATGACACCATGCTGACCAACGACGGCGCGAACCTGTCCCAGGGCCAGCGCCAGCTGCTGGCGATCGCCCGCGCCGCGGTTGCGGACCCCCCGGTGCTGATCCTGGACGAAGCGACCAGCAGCATCGATACCCGCACGGAGGCCCTGATCGAGAAGGGCATGGACGGGCTGATGAAGGGCCGCACCGTGTTCGTCATCGCGCACCGGCTGTCCACCGTCCGCAACGCCCAGGCGATCCTGGTGCTGGAGAACGGCCGCATCATCGAGCGGGGCGACCACGAGGCCCTGATCGCCCAGAAGGGCCGGTACTACCAGCTGTATACGGGCATGTTTGAATTGAGTTGAGCTGAGGAGGCTGTCCTTGCGCTACCGCTGTCTGGTGCTGGATCACGACGACACGGTCGTGGATTCCACCGCGAAAATCCACTATCCCGCCTTCCTGGACGCCATGGACCAGATGCGCCCGGGCGTCTGGATGTCGCTGGAAGATTATTTCCGCGTGAACTTCGATCCCGGGTTTCTCGAGTACATGACGGGCTGCCTGCACTTTACCGACGAGGAGATGGAGCGGGAGTACGCGATCTGGCAGTCCTGGGTGGCGCGGATCATCCCCAGGGCCTATCCGGGCATGGCGGACATCATCCGCCGCCAGAAGGCAGAGGGCGGCCTGGTCTGCGTGGTGTCGCACTCCATGGATTTCAACATCCGCCGGGACTACCGGGCCAACGGCCTGCCCGAGCCCGACCTGGTCTACGGCTGGGAACAACCGGCCGACCAGCGCAAGCCGAGCCCCTATCCGCTGCATGAGATCCGGCGGATCCTCGGCCTCAGGCCGGAGGACATGCTGATGGTGGACGACCTGAAGCCGGGCTATGACATGGCAAAGGCCGCCGGCATTGACTTTGCGGCGGCCTGCTGGGCCTATGACGTGCCCGAAATCAAGGCGTTCATGGCGAAATACAGCGCCCTGCACTTCGATACCCCGGAAGCGCTGGGCGCGTGGCTGTTTGCCGGTTCATGAGCCGGACCGGCGGTAGGACATATCGACATATTTGCTGGACCAGAGGGGACTGACCGGCTCACGGGCCGGGCAGTCCTGCCACAGGTCATCCGCCAGCTCGAGCACCAGGTCGTGCAGCTCGAGCTTTTCTTTGTATTTGGCCGGGATCGCCGCGTAACCGATCTGGGCGCCAACGATATTTCCGGCGATCGCGCCGGTCGAATCGCTGTCGCCCCGGTGGTTGACCGCGGCGATGAGCGCCCGGTCCAGGTCGCCGGGGTATTTCAGCGCGCAGTACAGGGCGATGGCCAGCGCCTCGTCCCCG
Source organism: uncultured Eubacteriales bacterium (assembly GCA_902766515.1). The sequence goes on along the minus strand of CACXEB010000378.1, from coordinate 1,442 downwards.
GTCCATCCCTCGCCCAGGCGGTGGATGGCAGTCAGGTCGTCCGGATCGCCGGCCGCGAGATCCGTGGCCTGTTCGACCAGATGCGCCAGGGCGGTCCGCTCGGGCACCTGCGGCCACAGCGCGTCCAGCATGTTCAGCGCGTCCAGGACAGCCTCCTCGAGCGGGGTGCCGTCCTGGCCGATCTCATGGATGATCTGCGCCAGCATGGCCGCCGGCATCCAGCCCAGCGGATGCCCGTGGGTCAGCGCGGCCGCTTCCGCGCCGAGGCGCGCCACCTGCCCGTTGGTCCAGCCCCGGTCCTCAAAATACAGCCCGATCGGCGCGACCCGCATGACGCCCCCGCAGCCCTTGCTGCGGGTGACGGGCGCTTCCGGCGTGCCGCCGCCTCCGGCCTCGAGGGCGCTCATGCAGGTGTTGCCCGGGCTGCGGCGCGAGAACAGCGCGGGCACGTTCATCAGCCAGGAATGGCAGGGACCGCGCTCCCGCCGCGCGGACGACGTCTGCGTCTCCAGCCAGTCCAGGTAAGCGGCGTTGATCGCCCGGGCATAGTCAGCCGGTCCGCCGCCGGTCCGCGCCCGGGCGGTGCCGTACAGCAGCCCCGCGGCGGTAAACAGGGTCATCTGGGTGTCGTCTGAAAAGAGCGCCTGGTCCTGCTGGAACCGGTAGGCTGTGATGCCCGGCTGTCCGTACTGCCGGAACAGCACCTTCTCCGGCAGGAACTCCACCGGATACCCCAGCGCGTCGCCGGCCGCGCCGCCGATCAGGCATCCGCGGAACACGTCCTGGTTTCTCATATGCATTCCTTTCTGTCCGTCGCTTGCGCAAAAATTTACAACTGTAAAATTTACAAAAAAAGACTCTGAAAAAACATCAGAGTCAATTGGCGTAGGGGCAGCCGGGCTCGAACCGGCACGCTCCAAGGAGCATTGGATTTTAAGTCCAAGGCGTCTGCCAATTCCGCCATGCCCCCGAATGGCTTTCAGTATACCGCAAACGGCCGGATGTGTCAATAAGGGCTTGAATTAACCGATCTGTTTGTGGTATAATCTGGTTTTGAGCGGTGACCTGACGATTGCTGTCTCAATGACCGAAAAGAAAGGACATTCAAACGATCATGCACGTTCAGAATCTGCGCCGCATGGCGCTGCTCACGGCCCTGGTCATTCTTCTGACCTCATGCGCTTTCACCGCGGAAGCCGCCAAGACGTACACGGGAACGATCACGAAGGACAAGATCTTCTTCAGGCCCCGTCCGTCCACATCCGGCGGCTACATCTCCCGCCTGATGAAGGATGACAAGGTCACGGTCACGGAGATGGAGGGAGACTTCTATAAGGTCAAGTACAACGGCAAGACCGGCTATGTGATGTGCAAGTTTGTCAAGCTGTCATCCAGCGCCGTGGCGGCCCTGAAAAAGACCTACCAGGCCAAGGCGGCAAAGG
>CACXEB010000377.1 GCA_902766515.1 uncultured Eubacteriales bacterium | reverse complement strand
TGGTGCCCAGGATGGTGCCGCCCAGGGTCAGGATGCCGGAAAAGTCGGGCTTGGACATGAGCCGGTACTCGCCTTCGATCAGGCCGCGGTAGCCGTCCATGATGCCGATGATTTCGGCGTCAAAGGTCTCATAGGCGGCGCGCGCGACGCCGCGGATGGCCGCGTTCAGGCCGGGGCAGTCCCCTCCGCTGGTCAGTATGCCGATTCTGCGCTTCATACGGTTTCCTCCTGAATGATTACTTCCGCTTGCCGGTGGAGCTCAGGCCGAAGATGCCCAGCAGGTTGCGCGCCAGGGTGCGGCCGGTTTCACGGCCCGCGCCGGTCGCGGTGGATTTCGCGAAGGAATCCATCAGCTGCTGCGCGTAGGATTTCTGTTTTTTGCCGCTGGCGGTGGTCTGGCCGCCGCCGGTCAGGCTGCTCACCGCGTTGGAAACGGTCTCCTTGGCCTGCTGGAAGATGGACGGCTTCGCCTGCGGCTGGGCTGCGGGCTGCGGCTGCTCGGGCACATACTGGCCGCTCGCGGCGTCCCACACCAGGACGGGCGGCTGGCCTGCCTGCGGGGCCGGCGTCTGCGGCGCTGCCTGCGGCATGACGGGCTGGGGCGCCGGCATCTGGTCCAGCTCGCGGATCTCATAGGCGCCGGTCTGGGGATTATAGACGCTGAAGGTCATGGGCTGGTACTGGGGCTGGCTCACTTCGGCCTCGGGCGCGTACACGGGGGCTTGCTCCGCGGCGATGGGCTGCACGACCTGCGTCTGCTGCACGCCCTGGCCCATATAGCGGGCCGCAAGCACTTCATAGGCGCTCTCGCGGTCGAAGGATTCGCCGTACTTCTCCTGGTACGGGCTGGTGAGGACATACGTCTCGCGCAGCTGGTCGGAGATGGCGCCGATATAGCTCTGCGGCGGCAGCACGGTGGCGCGCTGCACCACGGAAGGCGTGCCGTCCTCCATCAGGAAGGAGATCAGCGCCTCGCCGGTCCTGAGTTCGGTCAGGGCGGTTTCGGTATCGAATGCCGGGTTCTGGCGGAAGGTCTGCGCGGTGGCGCGGACGACCTTCTGTTCCGCCGGAGTAAACGCGCGCAGCGCGTGCTGGACGCGCGCGGAGAGCTGGCTCAGCACGGTGCTGGGGACGTCCATGGGGTTCTGCGTGACAAAGAACACGCCGACGCCCTTGGAACGGATCAGGCGGACGGTCTGCTCGATGCGCTCCATCAGGGACTTGGGGCAGTCGTTGAACAGCAGGTGGGCTTCATCGAAGAAGAAGACCATGCGGGGCAGCTCCTGGTCCCCGGTCTCGGGCAGCATCTCATACAGCTCGCCCAGCAGCCAGAGCAGGAAGGTGGAATAAAGGGTCGGCTTGCTGAACAGCCGTTCCGCGGCGAGGATGTTCACCGTGCCGGCGCCGCTTTCGTCGCGGGTCAGCCAGTCGGACATGTCCAGCGCCGGCTCCCCGAAGAAATAGTTGCCGCCCTGGTCCTCCAGGATGGCGATCGCGCGCTGGATGGCGCCCACGGAAGCCTTGGTGATGTTGCCATAGTTCAGGACGTACTTCTGCGCGTTGTCGCCCACATAGGCGAGCATCGCCTTCAGGTCCTTGAGGTCGATCAGCAGCATGCCCTCGTCGTCCGCGATGCGGAAGACCAGGTGAAGCACGCCGGACTGCGTGTCGTTCAGGCCGAGCATCCGCCCCAGGAGCAGCGGGCCCATTTCGCTGACGGTCGTGCGCACCGGCACGCCGCGCTCGCCGAACACATCCCAGAACGCGACGGGCGACTGGGAGAAGGCGAAATTGGTGACGCCGCACGCCGCCAGCCGTTCATCGGTTTTTTCGCTGCGCTCACCGGGCTTGGCCAGGCCCGCCAGGTCGCCCTTGACGTCGGCCATGAATACCGGCACGCCCAGCTGGGAGAAGCCTTCGGCCAGGACCTGCAGGGTCACCGTCTTGCCCGTGCCGGTCGCGCCGGCGATCAGGCCGTGGCGGTTGGCCATCTTCGGCAGCAGGCTGACAGCGCCTTCAGCGCTCGTGCCAACCCAGATTCTCTGATCGTACACCATGTTTGAAACCTCCTTTATATTGAGCAATCAGAATCGAATGAAAGCCGGACCGGCGTGTCCGGAAGGACCGGGTCAGCGGCTCAGGGTCCGCCCGACCGCCTGCTTCCAGCCCTCCAGGTACCGTGCGCTGAGCGCTTCCGGCATAAGGGGGGAGAAGGTGTCGGCCACGTGCCAGCCATGGGCCGTTTCATCCAGGCTGTCGAACAGGCCGACGCTCAGGCCGGCCAGCAGGGCCGCGCCCAGCGCTGTCGTTTCAAGGACGGCGGGACGCTGTACGTTCAGCCGCATCAGGTCCGCCTGGAACTGCATGAGGAATCGGTTCGCGCTCGCGCCGCCGTCGACGCGAAGCGCCGCAGGCGCGCTGCCGTTGTCCTGGGTCATGGCCTGCAGGAGGTCGTTGGACTGGTAGGCGATGGACTCCAGGGCAGCCCGCACGATGTGGCGGCGTCCGCTGCCGCGGGTCAGGCCGACCACGGTACCGCGGGCGTACATGTCCCAATAGGGCGCGCCCAGGCCCGTAAAGGCGGGCACCAGGTAGACGCCGCCGTTGTCCGGAATCTCCTGCGCGAGGGTCTCGCTTTCCGCGGCGGTGCGGATCAGCCCCAGCTCGTCGCGCAGCCACTGGATGGCCGCGCCGCCGATGAACACGCTGCCTTCCAACGCGTAGGTGGGCTGACCGTTCAGCCGCCAGGCCGTCGTGGTGATCAGCCCGTGGTCCGAGAGCCGGAAGTCCTGGCCGATGTTCATCAGCATGAAGCAGCCGGTGCCGTAGGTGTTCTTGACCATGCCGCGCTCAAAGCACGCCTGGCCGAACAGCGCCGCGTGCTGGTCGCCCGCGATCGCCGCGACGGGGATCTGCGCCCCGAGGATGTCCTCGTTCATGAGGCCGATCATCCGGGCGGAATCGATGACCTCCGGCAGCATGGCGCGGGGGATGCGGAACAGCCTGAGCAGATCGTCATCCCAGTCCTGGCTGCGGATATTGAACAGCATGGTGCGCGAGGCGTTGGTGGCGTCCGTCACGTGCGGGTGCCCCTGCACGAGGTGCCAGACCAGCCAGCTGTCGACCGTGCCGAAGCAGTACCGGCCGTCTTCTGCGGCCTGCTGCAGGCCGGTATGGTCCAGGATCCAGCGCAGCTTGGTGGCTGAAAAATAGGCGTCGGGATTGAGGCCGGTCTTCTCGCGGATCGGTCCGGCGCAGCCGTCGCGTTTCAGCTGTTCGACCATGTCGGCGGTGCGCCGGCATTGCCAGACGACGGCGTTGCAGGCGGGCTGTCCCGTCACCCTGTCCCAGACCAGCGTGGTCTCGCGCTGGTTGGTGATGCCGATCGCGGCGATCTCCTGCGGATCGATGCCGGACTGCCGCACGGCGGAGCGCAGCGCCTCGATCTGGGTGGTCAGGATATCCTGCGGGTCATGCTCCACCCAGCCGGGCTGGGGATAGTGCTGTTTGAACTCGTATGCGGCGGAAGCGATGATCTGGCCTTCCTTTGTGAACAGCACCGCGCGGGAACTGGTGGTGCCCTGGTCCAGGGCGAGCAGATAACGCTTGTTCATAATGACCCCTTACTCCAGCTTGATGCCGTACATGTAGGCGCCGCCCTTGGAACAGGTGCCGATCACCAGGGTGTTCTTGTACACCGCCGGCGATCCGTCGATCCTGCCGTCGAGCTTCAGCT
>CACXEB010000376.1 GCA_902766515.1 uncultured Eubacteriales bacterium | reverse complement strand
TCTATATATCCGGCGTCCTCGTACGGATCGCCGTCGGAATACCGGTCATACCATACGATTTTCCGCGGATCAAACAGCGGTTCGACCTGCTCCAGCCCCTGACCGGTCACACCGAACAGGCGGATCCGGGGATCTCCCAGCAGGGTCTTCAGCCATCGCTTCTGCAGCAGGGTCTCCGGATGGATTGGGTAATGGCGCAGCGGCGTCCGGAAATCCCCGGTGACCAGCGGCCAGGTGCCGTCCTTCAGATGCTCCGGGATCGTCAGGACGCTTTCCGCAAAGCCTTTCCGCCTGGTGATATCGATCAGGCGCGCCTCCGTCAGCGTACCGTCAAGGGCTTCATTGATGATTTCGGACACGCAGGCGTAGTACTCGCTGTAATACTCGTTAAACAGCATGGCCGTCACCCCCGTACATGCGCCGCATGGCCGCGAAATCATCCCGCAGCCGCTCGAGGAAGAATTTGTTGGAGCATTCCAGGCGATCGATCCGGCCGATGAACGTGCGTACCCAGGGCATCATTTCCCCGGCGTCATACACGTCAGCCGTAAACTTCCAGGTGCTGTCATCCACCTGCTCCACCGTACCATGCCGCTTTTCCCGCCGCAGTCTTTCCACGATGAAATACTCGTCCGGCTCCACGTGGATCAGCATTTCCAGATGATCCAGCGCGTGCGTTCCGGTGGAGATCCCCCACAGGTGCCGGTCGAAATCCTCCCAGAGGGCTTCGTATTGTTCGGGCCGGCTTTCCACATCCATGGCTTTCAGCCTGCGGATGCCGTCCAGGCGGAAGAACATGAGCTTGCGGTGGTGGTCATGGTAACCCAGCACATACTGCCTGCCGGTCTGGGTTGACAGGTAAAACCGGATGGGAAAAATGGTATGCCGCAGCTCCTGCTTCTTCCTTCTTGAGAATATCGTGATTTCAACCCAGCGGTTTTCGCGCATGCATTCGGCGAGATCGTACAGGATTTCGCTGTCCAGCGCGCCGAAGAGATACTGGTGCTTGAACTCAAACGCGGATTCGACCCCCTGCGGGAAATATGTGCCGATCACGCCCAGCGGCATCGTCTCCGAAAAGAAATGGATCGCGTCCCGCCACGCGGACAGGTTTTCCATGCCTTCCGCGATGGCATAGACGACATTCCTGCCCTCCTTCCGGGAGACAAGCACGCCCATCTTTTCGTATTCCTTCAGCTTGTTCCGGACGGTGCCCTCATCCGGGAACTCGGCAGGGAAGTCCTTCAGGTATTCCTCCGTGATCCGTGTGAGGCAGTCCTTTGCCGTCGCCGGTCCATCCGCCAGGATATCCAGCAGGAAAAAATGCAGGGCAATATCCCAGTCCGTAAAGCTCCTGGTCTTGAAAGCCACATACAGCGGATTATGGAAGATCGCCCTGCTGTCAATGGAGATGAACACCTTCTTGCCGGACTCATTATAGTAGGAGTCGATATAGCCCTCGAGCCAGCCCTTGACGCGGCGGTACTCATCATCATAGATGCGCGAACTCCTGGTATTGAACTCGTCCCGGCCCTTAAAGCCGTAGATATAGAAATCCCGCATGTATGACCGTATTTTTTCAAAATTCTTGATCAGTTCACTGTAGGCCATGGCGGTCACCTCCGACTGAGCGGGTTATCGCTGCAGGATTTCCTTGAGATTCATCGTCGCGTCATTCGCCCGTTATCACCAGGTTGTTCTCATTCTCCGCCATTTCTTCCAGCCGGGCGTAGAGAGGAAAGCGGGCGATAAGGGCGGCATAGGGAGACCTGCGCGGCAGCAGGAGATACTGCGGCCTGCCGTCCTGCACAGAGAGCGCCGTCAGGATATCCGCTTCCGCAATGACGTTCATCAGTTCCAGGCATTTCTGATACCGCGGCCCGTCAACGCCTGCGGCGACCGAAACCGCATCCAGGTACACGCGGGGCACATCATCCCCATCGTTGAAGCTGATCGTTTTGATCTCCGTGCCGGAAGCGCGCTCCGTCAGGAAACGCATTGTCTCAGAGTAACTGATATACCCGCTGCCGGTCCCGGCGTCATAGGCCTTTGCGATGCTGTCCGAGCCGTCTTTCTTGTGCGCTTCAATCGCCAGCCGGTCGATCAGCGCCATGATCTGTTCCACGCCTTCGTCCGATCCGCCGGCCGCGTCCGCGATCACTTCCAGCCTATACTGTTCCCGGTCCGAAGGGTCGTCGGAAGCGATCAGCAGCAGCCCGCTTTCACCGTCCAGGTCCGTGATGTGGGCGGCCCCGGCGAGGATCACACAGTCCCGGTCATAGATCAGGAAATTCCCGCACAGGAAAACGGGAATGCCGTACAGACTGCCGTCCACGGTCAGACCCTCCAGCGCAAACGGGAAGATATCTTCCGCCTCCCATACATCCGCGATGTCGATCGGCCGGATCGCTCCGGCCCGGATCAGATCGTTTCTGTAAATGGCGTCGTACATGATCACATCGATCCCTTCCGGTATGCCGTCATGATAACAGTTCCAACCGGCGCGCACCAGACGGATATCCGGCTCGATCTCCGCCCAGCGCTGCTCGATCAGCGCCTGATAAAGTCCGCGTCCGGCAGGTACGGGTATATGGCATAGGTCAGGGAGTCCGCAGCGTCTTCTCCGCTGCAGGGAACGCACAGCAGCGTCAGGCACATCAAAAGGACTGCGAGCCGTCTGATCATTCCATCCATCCTCCTCATCATATGCATCAACAGGACACAACCAGGTCATTCCAGAGCGCATGAAGTATTATATAGCTCCTGATGATCATTGTCCAGTACCAACCCGTTCACCCCATGAACCGGTCCGTATAAGGGATGCTTCCCCATCACCGCGCCGGAACAGCGCAGCCGCTGATTCACTTTTTCACGGACGGTTTCCTGATCCGAAGGCAGTATTCACTGCCATCCTCCCGCTTCCGCCGTATCAACAGGCGTGGGACGAAACGAACGGCCCGCAGGAAAATCACAGGGATTTACGGATCGAATGGATATACAATCCACGGAAAACACGAGGAGGCATAGACGATGAATTGTCAACATTGCGGAGCAGCACTGCAGATTGATCAGCTCAGACAGGTCAGATTCTGTCCTTATTGCGGAGCGGAGATTGAAATAAAAGAAGAAACGCCTGAAACGATGGCCGGAGCCATTCACGGCATCGCGAAGACTTTCTTCAGCCAGACCGCCGATAAAATCCGTTATAACCGGGAACACGCGTCGGAGATCGCAGAACGGAAGCGCCAGGAAAAAGAGGAAGAAGCAAAGCGCTCCAGAAAAATGATGATGTACATGATGGGCGGTATGGCCGTGGTCATGGCCATCATGGTCGTGGTGATGAAGCTCACCGGCGCCTGGAGCTGAGTACAGGCAGAGAGGACGGTCAGTACGCAATGAGGATCGCTGTCATGACCTTCCGGCTGCGTGCCTCCTGGGTACACAGCCTCAAGGAAAAGAGAATGATCGTCAAAAGCCTCATCGCAAAGCTGCAGAACCGGTTTCATGCGTCCGCGGCGGAAGTGGATGAACAGGATATGCACCAGATTGCGGTGATTGGCGTAGCGGCCATCGTGCCGCACAATGCGGTAGCGGACAGCCTGATGGATGAGATCTCACGGTTCGTGGAAGAAAACACGGAAGCCGAAGTGCTCGACGAAATGAGAGAGATCCGGTAAGACATCCGGAAAACGCTAATGGAAAAAAGCACAAAAAAAGCGGCCGCAGCCGCTGAACGTGCCGGCAGAGCGCCGGAGAAGAAGCTTTATCTTCTCCGGCGTTCGAACATTTTGGCCAGACCGCCTTCCGCGGTTTCACGGAAGCGCTGGTTCATGCTGATGCCCGTTTCGTACATCGTGCGTACGACGATATCGAAGGAGATGCGCTGCGTATCCCCAAGGAAGCTGGCCAGGTCGCAGGCGTCCATCGCCCGCCGCGCGGCAACCGCGTTGCGTTCAATACAGGGCACCTGCACCAGTCCGCAGATCGGGTCGCAGGTCAGACCGAGATGGTGCTCCAGGGCGATTTCTGCCGCGTGCTGGATCTGGTTTGTATTATGTCCGTAAAGATAGGCCAGCGC
>CACXEB010000375.1 GCA_902766515.1 uncultured Eubacteriales bacterium | reverse complement strand
GTTTCCGCCCGGGAGGGCCATAGGCCCGACAGGAAACGCCGTGAGGGGGGTCCCGCAGGGGGGACGCCAGTCCCCCCTACGGTCACGGTTCACGCAGTGAACAGTGAAACCTCCTCCGTACCAGCAAAGCCCCGGAGCCCCGCCGGCGCGCCGGGCAGCGCGATCCGCCGCTCCTCCCCCGCGGCCATCGGCGGCGACAGGGGGATCCGCACGCCGCCGGACACGATCTCCGTCAGCGGCTGCCGCAGCGGATGGTACAGCGTCACCGCACGCTCCTCCGGCTCCGCCATCACAAACGATCCCCAGCGGAACAGGCAGACGCCTTCGATCGCCGTGCCCCGCAGGGCGGCCATGTCCGCCCGGAGCGTCTCACCGGTGCCGCCGTCATAGGCGTGCAGGCCCACGACCGTCCGGAGGCCGCGGCGCAGCGTCCCCTCCGCCACCATCCGCACCCAGGCACCGTCCCGGTCATAGGCGCGGGAATAGGCCATCGGCAGGGCGCAGTCGTATAACGCCGCGGCATCCTCATAGCTCTGGCCGTAGTGCAGGTCCGCGAAGGCCGTATCGTCATACGCGCCCTCGGGCATCAGCGCGGCGCTGAGCGTCAGGCCGGGCCGGACCGCCCGGGCCTCCTCCGTCAGCGCCCGGGCAAACGCCCGCACATCCTCCCGCCGGACCGCCGCCAGGGCGCGGACGCTTTCGTCCCCCGCCCGCAGGGCGTCGAAGATACAGTTTTCCTCATTCCGCTCCCCGCGCAGGAAGGTCCGCTCCATCAGCGCGTCCAGACGCCGCAGATCCGCCCCCGCCGCCGCGTACCGGGCCCGGTCCGCTTCGTCCCATCCGTACATCAGGTGGTTGTACCGGATGTAGTCCAGGTGGAGGCCGTCCAGGTCATACTGCCCGCACAGCTCCCGGACAAAGCGCCGCATATAATCCAGGTAGCCCGGATCCCTGAGCGAAATCAGCCCCTTGTCCCGGCCCCGGGTATAGTGGCAGCGGCCGCTTTCCGGATGCCGGGCCTTGTACGTTTCGTCGCTCGCGGAGGTCAGCCAGGCATGGACGCGGATCCCCAGGGCATGGGCGCCCTCCAGCAGGTCCCCCAGCAAATCGCCGCCCTCCGCGCAGGGCACGACCGCGCTGCGGCAGGCGGCCGTCCCCGCCAGCCCCTTGGTCAGAAACCAGATGTCCGTGACCCCGGCCCGCCTGCATCGGCCCAGCGTCCGTTCCGTTTCCCCGTTCATCAGGCTTTCCGGCCACATCCACACTCCGAATACCGACATCTCTCTCCTCAGTTCATTTCCGGCATCTGTATGCCCCATCGTGCTGCATTCAAATCATCATATTCCTTTCGGTTGGTCAGGGAGACCTCAACTGCAAATCCATTATAGGGGAGGAACGGTCCGGTGTCAAGGAATACGGCTGTTTTGTCCTTGTAACATTCCCGTAAATTCTCATCAATTTTTCCTGAAGAAAGTGTTGCAAAAGGGTTAAGTTCGGTCTATAATGGAGTGTGAATTCCTGTGCACCGGGAATCGCTGACGAAGCCACTTGCAGGAGGAGCTTTTGCTTATGCCAGGCAGAAGGAATATTTTCACCACCCTCAAAACCAAGGCGCAGAGCGCCATGTCCCGCTTCCTGTACGACGAGCGCGGATCCGGCTACGGATCCGGCGCGTACGTGGACGACGATCCGCCCTTTGAGGCGGAGGAGCGCCCGCGCCGCGGCCGCCGCGTTGAACAGCGGCAGGCCGCCCCGGAACAGCAGGCCCCCCAGGCCTGGCAGCAGGCGCCTTACCAGGGGATGCAGGGGATGGATCCGCAGCAGGGCGGCTACAGCCAGCCCTACGTCCAGATGCCCCCGCAGCCGGAGCAGCAGCCCATCAGCCAGTTTTCCGCGCAGATCGCCGAGCAGCAGAACCGTGCGGACCCGCAGAACCGCGCCCGGCAGCAGAACCCGCAGATCGTCCAGTTTCCCGGTGCCTATGAGCAGCAGCCGCAGGAAGCGCCCCAGCCCCAGTGGGGACTGTGCGTGCTGAACCTGCGCACCAACGCGGAGTGCCGCCTGGCCATCTCCATGCTCCGCCAGGGCAACGCCCTGCTGGTCATCATGGAAAACGTCGGCGACAGCGCCGAAATGCGCCGCTATGTGGACACGCTTTCCGGCGCGTGCTTCTCCCTGAACGCCACCATCACGAAGGTGTCGCGCCACGGCGCCTACCTGCTGGCGCCCGGTTCCGTCAACGTCATGGCGGACAGCGCCACCAGCCAGATGAACAGCGTCCAGCGCCGCAGCCCGGCCGCGGCCCCGCGCCGCCAGGCCAACCCCTATGCGCCGGAGACGGGCGCTTTCCAGCCCAGCTACCAGAACCCGATCAGCGACAATGGGTTTGAGTACCGCACCCCCGCGCCCGAACCGCAGCAGCCCGCCTTCTATATGCGCCAGCCGCAGCAGGCCCCGGCCACCCCGGCATTTGACCGGCCGCAGCCCGGCACCGGCTATGTGCCTGACCAGCGGGAAGCCGTGAACTGAGAGGAGGGTATCCATGGCCATTACCGTACAGATGATCGAAAATAAAGAGTTCCCCGTCGGCCCGATGGGCTACAAGCGCCGTGACGTCGATGAGTTCCTGGATGAAATCTGCGACGAAATGGTGCGCCTGAACGAGGAGATCCAGACCCTGCAGCTGAAGCTGAGCCAGGCGAACCAGCAGCCGGCGGCCAGCCCGTACCCGGGCCAGCGCACCAATGTCCGGCCCGGCGTCAGCGTCCCGGCCCCGCTGGAGATCGAACCGGAACCCCGGCAGGAGGAAGCATCCGCCCCCGCGCCCGCCGCGGAGCGCAAGGAACCCATCCGCCCGGACATCGGCTCGGAAGCCGCCGCCATGCTGCGCACCGCGCAGCGCGTGTACGACGAGACCATCCGCGACGCGAAGGACGAGGCCAAGCGCATCCTGGACGGCGCGCAGGAGAAGATCGACAACCAGCTGAAGCTGCAGCAGCAGGAGCGCGAGGAGACCGAGGAAGCCCTCCACGCCCTGCGCCAGTCCGCGCTGGACTACAAAAAGAAGCTCCAGAACCTGCTCAACAGCCAGCAGAAGCTGCTGGACGACGCAGACGAAATTTTTAAGGAAGATCCCTGACAATAAGGAGGATGACCCTCTTGGACGATCCCGTCGGTCGATGGACATTGCCCGTGCTCACAGCCCTGCTGCTGATGGGCACGATTTTGATGTATGAGGCCCTGAAAAACTGCCGGACGGAGCGCCTGAAAGACGGCGCAGGCCCTGCGCTCAGCAAGCTGCTCCGCCGTCTGCCTGCCGCCAGGAGCGCTTTGCGCACCTTGCGGCTCTATTTCTATATCTGCCTGGGCATCCTGACCGCCCGGAGCCTGCCGAACCTGAACGCCTGGCAGGCGCCGGTCGCCGGCCTGGCCCTGACGGTCCTGGCCCACTTTTTCTGCACGCTGCTGCCGGCCCGGGCGGCGCGGCGGCATGCGGACGGCCTGGTCCGCGCCCTGGCCCCCCTGTACAACGGGCTGAGCCTGTTTCTTCGGCCGCTGACCGCCCTCAACGAGCGCCTGATGGTCGCCATGCCCTCCCTCAAGATGGAAGAGGAGGGCGGCATGACCAGCCATGGCACCGAGGACGAGATCCGCGCCATGATGGACCTGGGCGAGGAAAAGGGCGAGCTGGAAGGCGCCGAACACGAGCTGCTCGAAAACGTCTTTGATTTCGGCGACCTGAAGGCCTCCGACTGCATGGTCCACCGTGTCGACATGACCACCGTCTGGATCGGCGACAGCGACGCGGAGATCGCGGAGCTGATCGCCGGCACGGGCCGGTCGCGCTTCCCCGTCTGCGGCGAGGACACGGACGACGTGGTCGGCATCCTGTTCGCGCGCGATTTCCTGCTGAACATGACCCGGCAGAACGGGCAGAAAAAGCCCCTCCGGAAGCTGCTGCGCGAGCCGTACTTTGTACCCGAGACCGTCCGGGCCGGCGTGCTGCTCAAAAACATGCAGCTGACCAAGAACCACATGGCCATGGTGGTCGACGAGTACGGCGGCATCAGCGGCCTGGTCACCATGGAGGACCTGCTGGAGCGCATCGTCGGCGATATCTACGACGAAACCGATCCGCCCGCGCCGACTGCCGAAATCCAGCAGATCAGCGACGATACCTGGCGGGCCGACGGGTCCGTGGAGCTGGACGCGCTGGGCGAGGCCCTGGGCATCCGCATCCCCGAGAACGACGATTACGACACGCTGGGCGGCCTGTTCCTGAGCCGGCTCGCCGAGATCCCGGAGGACGGCACCCAACCCGAAACCGTGATCCCGCTCACGCCGGACCTCGAAGCGCCGGAATCAGGCGCGTACGACGCCCTGCGCATCCGGGTCGAGCACCTGCTGGACCACCGCGTGGAGCAGGCGACCGTGCAGCGCATCCATGTGGAACCTGACCGCGAAACCGCGGACATTGATGCATAATACGAGAAAGGACCCGCACCCATGAAACGGAAACTGCTGGCTCTGATCACCGCCGCAGCACTGGCGCTGGCCGCGCTGCCTGCCGTCGCCGTCAGCTATGACGAGCTCCTCGAAAAATCATCCGGTTATGCGGCTGCCGGGGACAATGAGCGGGCATTTGCCTGCCTCGAGCTGGCCATCCGGCTGGATCCGGCCCGCCTGGACGCCTACCTGAGCGCGGCCTCGCTGTCCCTCACGGCGGGCGACCTGGAAAAGGCCAATGATATGATCGTCCGGGCGCTCGGCGTCGACCCGGTCTCCCCCGGCACATGGCGTCTCAGATGCCTGCTGGACGCCGCGTCCGTCGCGCCCGACGCCTATGAAACCGACCGGATCTATGCGGACATCTGCGGCGCTGTGCTGACCGCATCGGATTACGCGGCCATCGGCGCCATGTACGTCTCAGCGGGGCAGTATGAAAAAGCCGTGGACGTCTTCCGGAGCACCCGGCCGGAGGATCTGTCCGAAGCGCAGAAAACCGCTTACTGGAGGGCGCTGATGGCCACGGGACAGCGCGCCGAGGCGGAAGCGCTGGATCTGGTCCCCGTTTCCGCGCGCGACGCCGCCCTGGAAGCGGCGTTTCATCAGGACGCGCTGCGCCTGGTGCCCGCGGACCTGCCGCCGATCAGCGCCGACCAGTTCGTCTTCACGGAAGAAATGCTGGCCGCGCTGAATACCGACAGCGGCACGTCCCTGCAGGAACAGCTGCCGGAAATCACCGCGGCGCTGCATAAAGCCCTGAGCAACGGCTATCGCCTCCTGTCCAGGTCTCCCAACGGCCTTTCCGCGCTGGTGCAGGTGGATAATGCCGTCTGCGGATACTATGACGGGAAGTATCGTCCCCTGTATTCCTCGGAATCCCGGGGCGTGCCGGACACGCACGGCAACCTCAGGACCTATTTTGTTGATTATCTCAGCTCCAGGACCTCCTCCCTGATCACGGACGAGGGCGTCCTTTATTCCCCGGACGGCCGCTACGCAGCGATTCTCAACAGACACCTCACCGTCTCACAGTTGAGGCTGATCATCGACCCGATCCTGATCGACCTGAAGACGGGCGAAGTCTTCCTGACCGCTACCTATGGCAACCGGCTGGTCCGGAATGATGAGTACATCAGCGGCGCAGTGACCTCGGCCGTCTTCTCCGCGGACGGCCGGTGGTTCTGGTACGTGATGCTCGGCAATTGGTCGGAATACAGATTCGCGCTCTACCGGTACAACCTGGACACAGGCGAGACCGAGTTCTGCTGCCCAATCCCTTACATGGCCTATTATCCGAAGCTGTGCGAGCTGCAGGACGGCAGCCTGCTGGCGCTGAGCGACCAGGCCGACTCATCCAGCCCCATGGGGGTCTTCCGTCTCTCCCGGGTGGACGGCGAATGGTCCGCGGCCGAGTATCCGCTGGAATGGCCGACCAGGCTCATGTACAGCAACCTGCTGCAGTATTCCGCTGAATCGGGCTGCGCGTTTCTCCGGGACACCAGGGACACCATGCCCCTCGTGATCTTCCGCCCGGACGAAAGCTTTGACGGGCTCCGCACCTGCTACGCCATCGACCCGGAAAAGGACAGCCTGGTCGCATTGAACTATGACGATTACCTGCAGACCTTTGACAGCGATCACGTGTCAAGCGCGCCCTACGTGAAAAACGTCCTGGCCGTCCTCTCTCCCGACGGCCATTACGCGCTGAGCGTGACGGCGGACTGCCTGTACATGATCGACCTGGATACCCTCGCCGTCCGCCGGGTCACCACCGACCTGGACATCGCTTCGGTCACCGCATCCTACAACCGTCTGTACATGGAATGGAATGGCGACCTGCTCATCTTCCGGACAGCGGACGGAGCCACAACGGTTTGGCGCTTCGAATACTGAAGAATAGACCAAACATCATCCCACACCGAAACCATTGACTGAGGCATCATCATGACACTGGATCAACTGAAAACCGGCCAGTCTGCCGTCATCGACGCGGTGGGCGGCGAAGGCGCGCTGCGCCAGCATTTTCTCGACATGGGCGTCATCCCCGGCGCGGCGGTGACCCTGATCAAGACCGCGCCCCTGGGCGATCCTATGGAGCTGCGCATCCACGGCTATGAGCTGACGCTCCGCCTGGCGGACGCGGCGCAGATCACCATCACCCCCCGGGCGGACGCGAAGCGCGCGGCGGACGACGGACAGCCCCGTCCCCGCCGGCGGGAGCACCCCGGCCTGGGCGAGGAAGGCCGCTTCCATCCCAAGGGCACGGGCAACCCGCTGCCGGACGGCACGCTGCTGACCTTTGCGCTGGTGGGCAACCAGAACAGCGGCAAAACCACCCTGTTCAACCAGCTGACCGGCGCCAACCAGCATGTTGGCAACTTCCCCGGCGTCACCGTCGACCGCAAGGACGGCGTGATCCGCGGCAATCCACAGACCCGCATCACCGACCTGCCGGGCATCTATTCCATGTCCCCCTATTCCAGCGAGGAGCTGGTGTCCCGCAACTTTGTCCTGCAGGAGCGGCCCAAGGCAATCATCAACATCGTGGACGTCACCAGCATCGACCGCAGCCTGTACCTGACCATGCAGCTGCTGGAAATGGGCATCCCCACCGTCGTGGCGCTGAACATGATGGACGAAATGACCGGCAACGGCGGCGCGGTGGACGTGAACGCCATGGAAGCCCTGCTGGGCGTGCCCGTGGTCCCCATCTCCGCCGCGAAAAACCAGGGCATCGATGAACTGGTCCGGCACGCGATCCATATCGCCCGGTACCAGGAAGCGCCCCTGCGCCAGGACTTCTGCGATGCCAGCGACCATGGCGGCGCGGTCCACCGCTGCCTGCACGCCGTCATCCACCTGATCGAGGACCATGCCGGCCAGGCCGGGCTGCCCGTGCGGTTCGCCGCGGCCAAGGTCATCGAGGGCGACCCGCTGATCCTGGACCAGCTCCAGCTGGACCAGAACGAGAAGGAAATGATTGAGCACATCGTGCTCCAGATGGAGACCGAGCGCGGCCTGGACCGCGCGGCGGCCATCGCGGACATGCGCTTTTCTTTCATCCACCGCGTCTGCGGCCAGTGCGTCACGCGGCCCCATGAAAGCCGCGAGCATCTCCGCAGCGAAAAGCTGGACCGCATCCTGACCGGCAAGTGGTCCGCCATCCCCGTCTTCATCGCCATCATGGGCCTGGTCTTCTTCCTGACCTTCTTCGTCATCGGGCCCTTCCTGCAGAACCTGCTTGCCTCCGGCATTGAGGTCCTGGCGGGCTGGGCCGGGGACGCCATGGCCGCCGGCAACGTCAACGACACCATCCAGAACCTCGTGCTGGGCGGCATCTTTGAAGGCGTCGGCAGCGTGCTGAGCTTCCTGCCCCTGGTCGTCACCATGTTCTTCTTCCTGTCCATCCTCGAGGACAGCGGGTATATCGCCCGCGTCGCCTTTGTCATGGACAAGCTGCTGCGCCGCATCGGCCTGTCGGGCCGCAGCATCGTCCCGATGCTGATCGGTTTCGGGTGCACGGTGCCGGCAGTCATGTCCACCCGTACCCTGCCCAGCGACCGCGACCGGCGGATGACCATCCTGCTGACGCCCTTCATGTCCTGCACCGCCAAGCTGCCCATCTACGGCTTTTTCGTCAGCGCTTTCTTCCCCGGGCAGAGCTGGTGGATCATCACGCTGATCTACCTGGTCGGCATCATCGCCGGCGTGCTGGCCGCGCTGCTGTACAAAAAGACCCTCTTCAAGGGCGAGGCCGTGCCGTTCGTCATGGAGCTGCCCAACTACCGCCTGCCCAGCCCGCGAAGCGTGCTCATGCTCCTGTGGGACAAGGCGAAGGACTTCCTGCAGCGCGCTTTCTCGATCATCCTGATCGCCACGGTCGTCGTGTGGTTCCTCAAGCAGTTTGACTTCCGGTTCAACCCGGTGGCGGACCAGAAGGACAGCATCCTGGCGACCGTCGCCAGCTGGATCGCGCCCATCCTGGCGCCCGCCGGCCTGGCGGACTGGCGCATCGTCGTCTCCCTGGTCAGCGGTTTCCTGGCCAAGGAAGGCGTCGTTGCGACCATGGAGGTCCTCTTCCCGGCCGGCCCTGCCGCACTGGGCACGCTGACCGCCGTTTCCATGCTGGCCTTCAGCCTGCTCTACACCCCCTGCGTGGCCGCTGTCGCCTCCATCCGCCGGGAAATGGGCCACAAATGGGCCATCGGCGTTGTCCTGTGGCAGTGCGCCATCGCCTGGACCGCCGCCACCCTGGTGCAGCTGATCGGGCGGCTGTTCTAAGGAACCGCTGATTGATTCGGCGGCGCATCTGCCACAAGTCCGATTCGGCCAGATTTTGCCTCATTCCGCTCGATGTAGCGGGTTTCTCGAAAGGAAGTCTGTACATGAATCTCTGGGATATCCTGATTCTCCTGCTGATCGCCGCCGGACTGGGCTTCGCCCTCCGGAAGGTGCTCCGCCGCAAGCGTTCCGGCGGCTGCGGCTGCGGCTGTGACGGCTGCACCAAATCCTGCAGC
>CACXEB010000374.1 GCA_902766515.1 uncultured Eubacteriales bacterium | reverse complement strand
GTCGGAGGGGCACCCTCCGACTGTAATCCGCAGCAGCGGCATGTACGGTGCGAGGACCAAACGGCGCAGCCGTTTGTACCTTGCAGATTTGCCGCTCAGGCAAATCTGAGAGGGGGGTCACGCAGGGGGGACGCCAGTCCCCCCTACGGTCACTTCTCCGCCCAGGCGTAACAATAGGCCTGCGTCCTGGCCGCGAACATTTCCGTCCTCATCAGTTGGCGGATTTCTTCCTTTGTGTACCAGCCGGGCGTGATCTCCTCGGCATCGGAAGTGCTCTTGCGGAATTCACCGGCTGCCGCCCCGAAGACGCAGATATTCCGCTCGTTGGAAAAGCCGATGGCGCTGTAGCTGCCGTCCAGCACATCGTCGATCCGCACCAGCTGCAGGCCCGTTTCCTCCCACAGCTCCCGCCGCGCGCTCTCCTCCGGCTTTTCGCCCGGATCGATCAGGCCCGCGGGGAAATTGTAGATCCACTGCGCCATCGCCATGCGGTATTCCCGGTTGATCAGGATGCGCTCACCGCTTTCGTCCGTGAGGATCAGGACCACGGAATCCGCGCGCGGGTTGCGCAGGTCCTCCAGGGTCCGGATATCATTGTTGCGGCTGATGATCTCGTAGGTTTTGGCGCGTCCCTCCGCCGTCACGTAGTCCACGTCGTAGCGGGTGATGAACTTGCCTTCGTTGATTTTTCGGATGCCCTTGTATTCCATACGTCTGTCCCCCTGTCTTTCGGCGGCCGCGCCGCCTGATCTCCAATATAACAGCAATCCGCCGCAAACACAACCGGAATTTTCCGCCGGCCTTGCCGGCCCGGGCGGATTATGGTATCATCCGGACGTACGTTAGATCGCTCAGACCGCATCCCCGCATGCCGGAAGGATGGTTCGGAGGGGATTATCAGGAGGAAGACCGCATGAAAACCGCGTATCTGAACGGCCGGGTATATACCGGAACGCTGCCGCTCGCCACGGCTTTTATCGTGGAGGACGGCCGCTTCGGCCCCGTCGGAACGGATGAAGCCGTCCGGGCAGCCCTTTCGCCGGATGACCGGCGCGTGGACCTGAACGGCCGCTTCGTCTGCGCCGGCTTCAACGATTCCCACATGCACCTGCTGGGCTTCGGCAGCACGCTCCGGACCGCGCAGCTCGGCGCGCACACCGTCAGCCTGGCGGGGATGCTCGATTACGTCCGCGCCTGGCTCGGCGCGCATCCGCCCCGGGACGGCCAGTGGCTGCTGGGCCGGGGATGGAACCAGGACCTGTTTGCCGATGGTTCCCGGATGCCGGACCGCCGCGACCTGGACGCCATATCCGCCGACGTGCCCATCATGCTGACCCGCGCCTGCGGGCACTGCTGCGTGCTGAACACCCGCGCGCTGGCGCTGGCAGGGATCGGGCCGGACACCGCCGCGCCGGAGGGCGGGGCCATCGGCATGAGCGGCGGCCAGCCGGACGGACGGCTGTATGACAACGCCATTGAGCTGGTTCAGCGCGCGCTGCCCGTCCCCGGCAAGGAGGACATCCGGGCGATGCTCCGCGCCGCCTGCGCCGCTGTGAACCGGTACGGCATCACCAGCGTGCAGACGGATGATTACCAGGTATTCCCCGCCGTGCCCTGGCAGACCATCAACGAAGTCTACCGGGAGATGGCGGTGGCGGGCGAGCTGACCGTCCGGGTGACCGAGCAGGCCCAGCTGACCGACCCGGAGAGCATGCGGCGCTTCGCCGCGGCCGGCTGCGTGACCGGCGCAGGCACGGATCGGTTCCGGATCGGCCCGATCAAGCTGCTGGGCGACGGATCGCTGGGCAGCCGCACCGCCCACCTGAGCCGCCCCTACGCGGACGCGCCGGACACCCGGGGCTTTTCCCTCTTCAGCGGCAGCCGGATGAACGAGCTGGTCGCCTGCGCCCACGGCCTCGGCATGCAGCTGGCCATCCACGCCATCGGCGATGCCTGCCTGGACCAGGTGCTGGACGCGCTGGAACGCGCGCAGGCAGCCGCGCCGCGGCCAGACCCCCGGCACGGGATCGTCCATTGCCAGATCACCCGGCCGGACCAGCTGGAGCGCATCCGCGCGCTCGGCCTGCATGTGTACGCCCAGTCCATCTTCCTGGATTACGACAACCATATCGTCACGCAGCGGGCCGGCAGCGCGCTGGCAGCCACCAGCTACCACTGGAAAACGCTGATGGACGCAGGCGTCAGCGTTTCCAACGGCTCCGACTGTCCAGTGGAGCTGCCCGACGTGATGGCCGGCATCGAATGCGCCGTGACCCGGACCTCCCTGGACGGCACCGGCCCTTACCTGCCGGACCAGGCCTTCACCGTGCAGGAAGCGCTGGACAGCTTCACCCTCCGCGGCGCGGAAGCCAGCTTTGAGGAGCGCATCAAGGGCCGGATCGCCCCGGGCTTCCTGGCGGACTTCACCGTCCTGTCCGGAAACCCGTTTGAGACCGCTCCCCGCCGGCTGCATGAGATCGCCGTCGAAGCCTGTTACCTCGGCGGCCTGTCCACCGGACAGCTTTCCGGGTGTTAGGAATCCACCGGGCGTGGCAGGATACAGCCCCTTCGGGTCTTGGCCTGCGGCCTCATCCGACAGGTAAACCGGCGGACTCCGGGATTCCGTTCGCAGATACCCCCATTTTTGTGAACCAGTGGGAAATCGCAATTTATGGAGCGGATAAAATGATTATGGAAATCACTGATCCGGCTGAAAAGCTGGCTATCGCGAGAAATGTGCTGGAAGGCCTTACCGATTGGTTTGGAATAGAGGAGAGCAGAGAAAAATATATAACCAGCAGTGCGGACTGGACCTTTTTGGCAGCCGAGGAAGACCATCATATCATCGGATTTTTATGTTTAAAGGAAACAGGAAAAGCTACTGTTGAGCTTGCCGTGATGGGCGTCCTGAAGGATTATCACAGGCGTGGCACAGGCCGTCAGCTCGTTGAAAAAGCAAAAGAAGCAGCGAGGTCCCAAGGCTATGAATTCATGCAGGTGAAGACCGTAAAAATGGGCGTATATGAGGATTACGATAAGACAAACCTTTTTTACATCAGCTGTGGGTTCAAGGAGCTGGAAGTATTCCCCCTTTTGTGGGATGAGTGGAATCCGTGTCAGGTGTATGTGATGTCCCTATACTGATTGACATCCAAAGCATGTACAGATGCAAGATGGATTGATCCCAATGATCCGGAAAACCGGCACAGGCAAAACATATTTCGCCCCGGAGGACGCTGTCAATGGATTCATTTGTTCATGAGAAAGATTTCATGCTGCTCAGCCAGGATCACTATACCTTTGCAGTTCTGGCCAGGATCCTGAAAGGAAAATGTGAGCTTATTCAGAGCAACCACGAAAACCTGCTGTTATGCCATTCAGAATCGCATTATCCCGTTTGGATCTGGACGCCGGATAATGCCGCGGATGAAGTGAAAGAAAACGCATGGGAACTGGTCTGCGGTCTTCGTCCCCTCGGCAGCGGATACCGCTACAATCTGAAATATGAACTGGCGGAGTATTTTATTGAAAAGGCAGCCGGCGAGGGAACGGTCGCAGGAATATCGATGAATATGTTTGTGTATGATTGCCCTTCGCCGATCCCGCCGGATACTGTTCCTGACGGAGGTATCTGCTGTTGTACCACGGATGACGAGGAAGAAGCAGCGGCCATT